>JBEIQF010000105.1:0-10161 GCA_040376635.1 Halobacteriovoraceae bacterium | reverse complement strand
CTTACCGAAGAAGTTCGTCCAAGTTTGTGACGTTGCTTCAGCAGAAAGAGCGTAAGCTGAAAGACCTGTAACCGCTTCATCAACCTGAGATGAAATTTCTTTCAGTGTCCAGTTTGGAGCTGCACTTGTCTTCGTTTCAACCAGAAGGTCGATAGCGCGGCCAAGACGTGACTCAAGGTAAGAGAATGGGTCACTTGTAGCATCTGTCTTAGAACATTCAGGAGACTTCAGAGCAAGTGATTTAGCATCTGAACCCTGGTCTTCATCTGTACAGAACCAGTTGTTGTGAGCTGGCTTAACACCTTTGTATCCGTAAGCGATTGCCATTGTATCGTAAGAACCAATTGCGTTCAGGTGACGGAATCCACGACCAAGGTATTCCATGATCGAGCGAGATACTGAACCAGTTTCATTCGCCTGATCAATTGAACCTAAGTTTCCTTTGAAGTTGTGACGAAGACCAAGATTGTGGCCGATTTCGTGAGCAACCATTTCTCCGAAGTAACCTTCCATGTATTCCATGTAAGTAAGACCAGCAGGAACAACTTCGAAGTTTTTCGCTGCGATTGGATCTTCAAGGTGCTCTTGCTGTGAACGAACGTTCATCACAAGGTGCTTACCAAGTTTAACTTCAAATTTAGGAGCTGCAAGACGTGCCTGTTCAGCAGAAGCTTTTACGTTAAACTCTTTAAGAAGTTTTGCTGCTTCAGCGTGGAGGCCTTTTTCTTTAAGTTCGTTAACTTTCGCAGATACACCGAACCACTGAGAGTAAAGTTCAACGATTTTTGGTCCCTGAATAAGAACGTTCGCTGACATAAGTTCACCAGTGTACTGGTTAGCAATTGATGGACCTAGACCGCCGTATCCAGCAATGTTTGCTTTATCCCACTCGATGATGTTGTAACGGATATCTCCCGGAACAAGTGAAGCAGCTTCTTCGCCATCAACGAATTCATAGCTAAGAAGATCGCGACCGATTGTCTTCTTGAATTCTACGTTCCAAGCATCAAGAGCGTTCTTGAAGAATGGTTTGTATGTATCTGGTACATCTTTAACGTAGTATTTAACTGTTGCCTGGCCCTTGCCGTTAGCAGGAGTCATTGAGAAACGAGTGATTTTTGGATTCTTCGCTCTTTCAGTCTTGAAGAAACCAACTTCAGAAACTGCATCACGAGGAATGAACGCCGGGTTTGCACCAGAGTTAAGTTTTAAGTACCAACGAACAGTAAATTCAGTTTTAGGAGCTGAAGCATCTGTAGGATCAGCTGAAACTGGAATCATTGTCGTCTTGATATCGAAAAGAAGTGTCTTCATATCGAAGTCAACTGCAGTCGTATCAGAAGAGATTGCTTTAAGTTGAGTGTACTCACCTTGTGGATCAAGCATTGATACGAGATCAAGTTCCTGACCGATTGCCGACATATCGACAACAAGCATTCCCGTTTCCTGGTTGTAACCAACGATAGGGAAGTTGATGAATGGTTGAACTTCTGAATCTTCATCACATTTAGAGAAACATCCAACTAATGTTAGAGCTGGGTTACCATCAGAGCCGCGAGAGATCACTGTGCGTGTGTGGATCGCTGAAAGGTCAGTAAGTTTAAGACCACCAAGAAGTTCAGACTTAGAATCTGTTACTTTAGTGATAACACCACCAAATACGTTTTGTTCACCGATAAGGCCGATGGGAAAACCAACCATAAGTGTTTCATCAGCAGACTTAACTTCCGGCTTAGCGATTGATTCAGCAGCGTCGCCTTGGGGAAGGCCAGCTAGAACACTCATCACCTGAGCATTATTGATAGATAGAATGGATTTATTGAGTGCCGCTTGTCTTAGTTGAGTTTCAGAGATTACCTGAAGTTCAACACCTTCGTTAGAAATGATTTCGTTAGTCTCTCTAGAATTCGTTACACGATTAGATTTCTTTTTATCTTTAGATTTAATGTGCAGGGCCTGTTCTACATTCTGCACACATGCAGTTGAGAGAACTGCGAGACCAAGCATAGCGATAACCGATGATTTGATTTTCTTCACACACACTCCGATGTTTTGTTGAGCGTTGCGATAATATCTAAATTCTGGAGCAAGATGGGCGCGGTTGAAAAGATTACATATTGTTTTCGGGAGCTCATCAAATCTTAACAAAGTGTCAATTTTTTAGACAGTAAGTAACTGTTTCAATGGTTTCGATTAAGACTCATTCATTTCACTATAATGATCGCATGAAAATCTTCTTCCTCTTAATGCTCCTCTCTCTTCCTTCCTTTGCCCGGGATGATAATGAGTCATTCTGGGAGAAGCTGGGCCACTATCACGACATTGTTCTGTCTGTTGTTCAAGGAAGCCTCGATTCCAGAGGGATGAGTCCTGATACTTTGTTCCGTCCCAATAAATCATGGGATTCGATTGCAGTCTCTATTAACGAAAAACTCAGAACTGAGAAGTGTGTAAGCTTCGAGTGCCCGAATTACGAAGCTGATTTTGCCCATGCGGTAAATTCAAGAGTTGCTCTTGCAGACAGTTTTACCATTCTTCCAGGTAAGGCCTCATTTGATAAGAGACGAGAGCTGATCATGAATGCCAAAAGTAGCATTCATGTGCTTGTCTGGGGTATTTATGATGATGAAACAGGACGTGAATTTGAGCAGCTTCTACTGAGTAAACTTGCAGAAAACCCTCAAATTGATATCCGTATAGCTGTTGATGGCAACATTGCTAATATCAAGGGGAGAAAGACCCTTAAGCGAATTGAGAAACTTTCAAAGGGTGCCATCAAGGTAATGAAATGGAAGAGCCGCAAATATCGGGCTAACGGGTCTCATCGCAAGATGATGGTTGTCGATTCTGAGCACGTTATAGTTGGCGGTATGAATATCGGAAATGAGTACTCTCACCTTGCAGGCAATAATCATTGGCGGGACCTGGATGTTTATATCCATGGAATCCAATCCGGAGAGATCGCTGAACAGGAGTTTGTCGAAGTCTGGAATAATCAAATCGTCGAATTTACGAAGCTCTATGAAAAGCTTGGAATGATGGCGAAGATTGAAACTGAAGGTCTTATCTACGGCATGCCTTTGGTCTACGTTGATCAGCATCCCGGATCGGCCGTGAAAGAGGCCAATCATAACATCCACACTGGAATCGTTAAACTCCTCAGGAACGCCAAAGAGAGTGTGGATATAGAGAATGCTTACTTCATCATGGATCCCATCATTAAACGGGAGCTAGAGGCCGTTGTGAAGAGAGGAGTGAAGGTCAGGATCTTCACTAACTCGGATAAAAGTGTAGATGAGGCGATTGTTTCGATGCCAGTAATGAACAGCGCCCGAGATGCTGTGATCATGGGAGCTAAAGTTTTCTTGAGGCAATCAACGACACTTCATTCGAAATATATGGTGCTGGATAAGAAAATCAGTGTCATAGGAAGTTTCAATCTTCACCCACGTTCATTGCGATTCGACGCTGAGAACGTTGCAGTTATCTTTCAAGAGAGTCTTGCGAGAGATCTCACAAAACATTTTGAAGAAGGCATTGTGAATGCACAAGCTATGTCTAACCCGGATGACTTCGATATAGACTGGTCTCTTATTGGGCTACTAACGAGTCACTTCTATTTTGACTTTCTTTAAGTTGGAATTCCAAGTTAGTAGAAGATCACCAATTAAGATTTATTATTCCGAATTGATTAAAGGCACTGAAAGAGTGACCCGATAATCAGATACATGAAAGATACCCGATGCTTCATTTGTAAATACAGACAGGACAACACCGAAAGCGTGAAGGACGATTTAATTTACGATGCTAAAGGGCACTCGGTAGCTTTGCCACTTTGTTATAATCATTCTGTAGAACTTTTCAAGACAGGCCAGAAGACGTTTTTGACAAAACATAAAAACATCTTCACTGGCAATTTTGGTCTTGAAAATGACATGGATCTCATCGAATACTTCAATACAAATCGTAAAGAAAGATCCTGGTACTAGAAGCGATTATTCTTCTTCTTCCAGATCCGGACGGCTATCAATCGGTGTTGTGATGTTGGCATCATCTACCCGGTACTCTTCTTTTTCAAATCCCGGTGACTGGCCTTTACCTGCGCGACCTTCTTCTTGTTTTTCAATACCGGCACCAGAGCCTGTTGCTCCTGCCTGATCTTCTCCACGATTACATCCGATAATAAATAAACTCAGAGCTGTGATGAGAAATAAAAATTTCATACGGACTCCTTTGGTCCTTATACTTTAGTGGGATTACTCAGAGTCATTCAACAAACGCATTTAATCAGGTCTGTGAACACAAGGTCTAATTAAGATTCGGTTCACGCCTACGATGCTACGATTAAAGTCTGTAAGGAGGATCACTATGGGAAGTACAATTGAAGTTATTCTCACGATCATCGGCATGAGTTTTTGGTTTCTTTTCCCTATTGGCATGTTCTTATCTGTGAGTCGATTAGATAAAAATACTGATCAAGTTGTTCGACTTGAACACCTTCGTCATGGGCCAGTAGAAGCTGGAACTGCAAGATCAGAAAAAGTGCCTGAGTATAAACATCATTTTGACTGGCATCATCCGATTATCAATTTCAGAAGATGGTTACACGAACCATAAATGTCGCAGACTTTTCAGGACGGGAATCACCGCTCATTGAGAACAGTGGTTCCCAACCTTAAAATAGGGTTTTCTCTTTTAAGGAGAGCCCATGAAACACATCATCCCACTTTTACTTCTCACTTTGATTGCCGGAGCTTGTTCCAGCAAAAAATCTAAAAAACTAGAATTGATCACTGACAAAAAAACTGTCGGAACTCTTCCTACTGAATCCCAGCCTGAGCTTGTTGAAATAGCCAATTTCAAGGGAGCCCAAGTCACAGGTGTAACGATGGCCAGTGACGGACGCATGTTCGCAAATTTCCCACGTTGGAGGGATAATCTTCCTTTCTCAGTTGTGGAAGTCATGAAAGATGGCTCTCATAAACCTTATCCTGATGAAAAGTGGAATACATGGAATGGAAAACCTGAAAAGAACAGCTTTACTTGTGTTCAATCAGTCTATGCTCACGGTGATTACCTTTACGTCCTCGATCCGAGCTCACCCGAAATGAAAGGGGTTGTTGGGAAGCCCACGCTCTATCGGTTTGAATTAGCGACAAATAAGCTCGATAAGAAATGGGAATTTGATGAAACAGCTGCTCCATCGAAGTCCTATCTCAATGATCTTCGTATTGATGATGCCGCCAAAAAAATCTTCATCACTGATTCAGGTCTCGGAGGGATTGTTGTGCTCGATATGAATAGTGGAGAAGCAAAACGAGTTCTTGATAAACATCCCTCTACTAAATCAGAAAACGTGACTCTTACTGTTGATAACCAAAAATTCACGAAAAAGATCCACTCCGATGGTATTGCGCTTTCACCTGTCGATAACAAGCTCTACTACCACGCTCTCACAGGTTATAATCTTTATCGCGTACCCGCTGAAGCACTTGAAACGAATCTTCGGGATGAAACAAGTCTCGTGAAACAAGTTGAGAAAGTGGGAGTAACACCTGCGCCGGATGGAATGATCTTTGATAAAGAAGGCAATCTCTACATGGCCGACCTGGAGAGAAACGCAGTTTCATATCGAACTCCTTCTGGTGATATCAAGATCCTTATTCAGGATGAGCGCATCAAATGGCCCGATACGTTTACTATGGATGGGAATAACCTGATCTTCACTGACTCACTTCTTCAGAAAGCCGAGGTAGGGAAGCCTGTTGATGATATGGAGTTCAAGATCTATAAAGTGGCGCTACCGAAAGAAGCAATCTAAGAGCTTAAAAAGAGATAATGTCCGGAGATCTTGCCCTTTAAAGGTCGTCTTTAGAGTGTAGGATCTTTCCGGATAACTTCCAAAACGAAACCAAATAGTTTAAGCTGTCTGCGGATGAAAAACATAATCATTATAGATGACGAAATTGATATCGGGGAATCTCTTGCAACAGTGCTTGAGACGGAAGGATATAATGCCCAGGCATTCGCTAATGGCTACGTCGGCATCGAAAAAATGAAGTTAAATAAACCTGATCTTGTTATCGTTGATGTCATGATGCCTAAACCGAAAGGTGTAGAGGTCGTGCGACTTCTCAAAGAAGATCAGACGTTGAAAAATGTTCCTATTATGATGATGAGCGCTTCTAAAGAGCCTGAACCATTATCTGATCAAAAATGGGATGTCTTCGTCAGAAAGCCATTTGAGATGGAAGAACTTCTTGAATCAATTCAAAAACTACTGGTTTGATTCTTCACTTTCATTCATCTGATCATCAATCTTCTCAAGCTCCCTTTCAGAATTTAGTTTTTTTATTTCCTGATGGCGTTTTGTTTCAGTTGCATCAGATGGACTTTCTTCCTGCGCTTCCTTGGGCACCACTTCCTGAATCGGTGGATGATTTTCATCAGTCTTGTAGGCCGGTTTCACCCAAAGTTCTGCTTGTGCAAAACTTGAAGTAACAAAGAGAATGGCAAAGCTTTTAAAAAGAGTTTTCATGCATTCCTCCTGTTGATTATTCTAAATCTTCTTCATGCATCATTCAGACTGAAGCTCTGTTTAAGTCAGGATTCTTGCGATGAAATTATGTCCTCAATTCGGGAGAGCAGAGATAACCTTTTCTTAGGTTCAGAGTGTTTTGACAAGAGAAGTTGAAAAGCATCATTTGAAAGAACACATAGTAGAAATACACTGGATCAAAAAATGGCCGTCTTACGATGGCCATTTTTTTTGCCCGGAGGTTACTATGCTTATCCGATTATTTGCTCTCATTTTAGTGGTAAGTTGTTCTTCCACAAAACCCACTCCGTATCAAAAAGAAAAAAAGAAAGAAGGCTACTATGATTCAACTTTTGAAGAGTTGAAAGTTGCTCGTTTTAAAGCGAATACATATACCAAGAGAGCAAAGGCCCACAGATATGCAGAGTTTAGGGCGATCGAGAGCTGTCTCGAATCAGAAAACAAGCATGCCAACATTATTGATATCTTCGATAAGACTGTAGAAAAAGAAGTCACAAGAACTTCCGGAACGAACTGGGGACCATCATACGGAGTCGGCATGTATCCGTATTACTCACGCTATTCAAATTTTGGATTCGGAGTAGGCATGAGTACAGCTTCAGGAACAGCATGGAATGAAAAGCTCACTTATCCTATCATTGAAGTTTATTACAACTGCAGGGATACGATCTATCGTCCGCAAATATTCATGAAAGAAATTTCGAGCGAGCAGATGAAACTTCTGGTGAAAGATTTGAAAGGTGCCCTTCAAGTCGAAAAACTTCCTGAAGGAAGTCCAAACTCAAAAAATATCGAGCTTGGAGATTTAATTCTTAAGGCCAATGGAAAAAGAATTGAGAAAGTCTATGAACTCATCCGGCTTTTTGATTCAAAGGATTCAATTGTAACAATATCTCTTCTTCGTGAAGGACAACCCGTGATGACGAAAATTACAGCTATTGATGTCACTGACGAAGTTGATAAGACTGAAAAAGAAATTATTCAGAAAGTCTGTAAAGAGAAGAAGAAAAAGCACCAGGAACTTTTAAAAACCCGAAAAATTTGTGAATAAAAAGGCCTCATCTGAGGCCTTTTCAATTAGAAACCCGATGGAGATCCAGTGCCTACACCTGTAGCGCTGGGAACGTTAGTTGCCGGAGTAGTCGTTGTGCCGGTACCGGTTGGAAGTTGATTGGTCGGAGTGGTTGTAGTCGGAGGTACAGTACTACCACCAAGCGAGCCGCCACGAAGTGCGGGGTCTTCCATACGTTGTTGTTCCAGAGTACCTGTTCCCGTTGAGGGGGTATTTGATGTGCCGGGAAAAGTTGTACTATTCGTGGGCGTGGTCGTCGTTGCCCCACCGAGTGCCCCGCCGAAACCTTGTCCCGTTGGGGTTGAGTTATCCGTAGTCGAAGGAAGAATAGATGGACTGCCTCCCAAACCTCCGGTCTGCGGAAATGCATTGAGACTCATAAGTATGAGACCCACTGATAAAATCACTTTTTTCATGGGAACCTCCTGTTAAGGAGAAGAAGTTGCAAATGACATGCCCATATTACGGTGGTGAGTCTGAATAAGTGAGTAGATCCAGTTTAGAATCGGATCCCGATCTCTGATTAAACCTTTGTACTTAAGAATGGCCTCATCCATACCCTCAATACATTGAGCGATTAGAATAAGATCTTCACTTGGTAAAGTACTCACATCACAAAAAGAAGTTTTGATGGTGAAGCCAATGAGCTTTTCTGTGATAGGGAAGAGAGTTTGTCTCTCCATGCGGATGAAAAGTTTTGGGTCTGCCAAATCAAATGATCTTCCCTTCCATTCTTCATCAGAAATTCCCGGAGGCGCCTCTGGATGATGATTGAGGCGATCATCGGTCGCCACACCCCACGCAAATCTTTCAACAGCACCACGCTTCTGGATCTGTTTAAACATTTTGGGAGCGGCCTTTGAGATGGCATCGATGTGGGGAATAGGTTCATGGGATTCAAAAAAACTTTTTCCGTTTTTCTTTCTCGCATCCCAATGATTTGGACTAGAGAGATGAATGAGGGCAAGCCACTCACGGTTATCTTCCATCTTCCAGATTGAGAAATCTTCCGGAATCTGAGATACAATCCAGTCGATCTCGTCACGAGCATCTGTCATTTCTTTAAATTCAAAACCAGGCTGGTCTTTTTTTATGAAAGCACGGAGAATTCTCGCTGTTGCATCCATTTCATCGGGAGTAAGTCCAACCGGAAGCGGGTAATGCTTTTCGAGAGACTCAAAACGCGCGGCCTTCTTGTTGGCGAGATATTTCTCTACGTCTTTCTCAAAAGGAAAGAGTGGTCTGTCCTCAAGGGGTTTAAGACCTGCAGTGATGATAAATTTTCCGGAACGCCATGGACGATCGATCATGAAAAAGAAATATCAAAAACAGATGAATTTTTGAACCGAAGTCAGATATTGTTATTCACCATTTTGAGTGTGTTAGGCCCAAAACGGTCAGTGAATTGAATTGTCAGCGAGTTAGCATCAAGGTCAGTTCCCTTAACTTCGATATACATATCAAAGATCGTACGTTTCGCTTTAAGCTCGATAACGCCATCTTTCAATTTCCATGTTCCCTTGCCATCTCCAAGATTCGGCAAGTCGTAATAAAAACGACCGTCATTGTAGAGGGCGATCTCAATCGGGTACGAATTGTTAACAATAGATTTATCAATTGTGAGGTTTGGCCTCTTTGACATGCTTTTCTGGTTCACAAATTTTGAAAGTGCACCTGAATCGACTTTATACAATTTGGCATCGCCGCCTTTACCGCAGCCAACGAGAATCACCAATGCCAAAAAAATGAATTTGTTCATGTGAAAATGGTAACTAATGCGCTTCCAGAAAGGCAAGGACGTCTTTCTCATTTCCGCGGAAAATGACCTTATCCTGGTTGTAACGAAGGTCTTTTTGATAGAGTGGGTCATAGTATTCAGCGAGAAGCGTGGAAATCCAGCCCTCGTGGTACTTAACATCCATCCCGGAATCAAAAGCACGCTGGATTTCGATTGCTAAGGCATCCGTTTTCGCGTTTCCGAACTTCTTCCTGATACGGTTCAGGTTATGGAGGAAAAACTCGGCATTGGAGTCTTTCACGTATTCATTAAAGAGAATTTGCAGGCGCTCTTTGGGTTCCACTTCAAGGATCACAAGGGGAGCTTCACGCATCGCCTGAAAGATTCTCTGCGGGATGGTGATTTTCCCCAGCATGATACTTTCATCTTCAACCACAATCCGTTTACCAGAAAGATTCATGAGGTCACGAGCGAGTAAATTCTCAAAGGTGATTTGAGACGGCTGCCATCCACGAGGACCGAAAGCTGAACCTCTGTGATTGGCGTGTTGTTCGATATCAATATGATTGCGGACTTTCGCGAGAACGTTTGTCTTACCGGATCCGGTGAGACCACCAAGGCGTATATAGGGGTTTAAGGGAGCTTCATTAGTCCATGACAGGAAAAAGTTACGAAGACGTTTGTATCCGCCAGGGATTGGTTTTTTTCCCATATCCATCCACTGACAAGAAATTTGCGATCGAAGGCCGCCGCGGAAACAGAAGACTTCTGTCTCAGGATTCTTACGGATGT
>JBEIQF010000284.1:0-4491 GCA_040376635.1 Halobacteriovoraceae bacterium | reverse complement strand
TTCACATGATCGAAACAATTAACAAGCTTGCCCGTACTTCTCGTCAGCTTATCCAGGAACTTGGTCGTGAACCAACTCCGGAAGAAATTGCTGAGAAGATGGAGCTTTCAGTAGATAAAGTTAAAAAAGTATTCAAGATCTCGAAAGAGCCTATCTCTCTTGAAACTCCAATCGGGGAAGAAGAAGATTCATCTCTTGGTGACTTCATTGAAGATAAGAAGATCATCTCTCCAGCTGACGCTGTGATGAGTGTGACTCTTTCTGAACAGACTCGTTCTGTTCTTTCAACTCTTACTCCAAGAGAAGAAAAAGTTCTTCGTATGCGTTTCGGTATCGGTGAAAAATCAGATCACACTCTAGAAGAAGTGGGTCAGGATTTCTTCGTTACACGTGAGCGTATCCGTCAGATCGAGGCGAAAGCTTTAAGAAAGCTTCGTCATCCTTCGAGAGCTAAATTGCTTAAGAGTTACTTAGATAATTAAATGAGAAAGGGCCGCGAAAGCGGCCCTTTTTTTTGGCTAAAAATTAGAACTGATAAGATGTTCCAACGTGGTACTGCATAATCGGAGAAGAATCAGAGCTTCCGATGATTAAAGATGTTGCACCCGCGCTCACAAATAGGTTCTGGCTTAGTAAGTGCTGGTATTCACCACCAAGTCTCCAGATAGTTGAACCTGAATTCTCATAGTCACCTGAATCAGAATCAGTGTCATACTCTTCCTCGAAATCTACTGCTGCAAAAGTCTTGATGAAACAATGTTCACCAATGCGAGTAAGAAGGTTTGCACCGAATGAAAGCTGTCCGTGAGCATCGTCTGTGTCAGTTTCATCTGCGTCTTCGTACTCAGTCTTAGCTTCAAGATTATGAACATAAGCTGCGAAAACAGACCATTGTCTCTCTTTCGTCTTATTACCATATTCAGCGCCGATTCTGAGTGCGTGACCGCCAGAATATGAATTCCCCTCATCTCCATCAACTTTAGAATCATCCGGAGAAATTGAAACACCACCAATAAGGTCAAATCTGTTTCCTGATGCTTCACTCAGGCGGTAACGACCGTTAAAAACGATGTCATCAAGACCTTTAAATTCAGAAGTTCCAGAATCTGTGTGAGTGTAAGAAACGTTAGCATCAACAAAAAGATTGTTCGCAAGAGAATAGCCAACCTTCTGGAGAAGGGTATTAGATTTACCATCTTCGAATTTCAAATGTGAGTACTGAGTGTTTCCGAAAAGCGTCCCAGCATCCGGAAGATACTGAAGATCGTTGATTGAAGAATCAGAAGCAGCAACAGCAGTAACTGAAGTCGCAAGAACAGCGAGAGCTAAAAGAACTTTCATAAAACTCCTTGTAATGAATGTCGTATCTTTAGTTTATTACGAGCAGAATTTTTGTAAACAGTTGAGTTTGACGTATGGCCCGGTGCGTTTTAAGTAACAATTCCAAGAAAACCCTCTATACTAGTCTTTTGGAAAATAGAGACCCATGGAATATACGAATAATTCTCCCATTCAGGATTTGCTTCAGAAGAGTTTTGAATCTTCTGTTGTTTTTCTCGCACAGAAAATGGTCGAGCAAGGAAGAGTTTCACTTTCATTCATGAAAGGAACTTTCGAAACGTATTTCATCGTCTCCGGAATCATCGCTGAAAATAATACAAATTACGAATCGAAGATCAGCTTCAAACGCATTGAAGGTGTTGAGAAATTAACAACTCAATGTACTTGTAAATTGTGGAACGCTGAGAAGCCTTGTCACCACACGGCTAGTCTCCTGATAAAATTCTCAGACATGCAGGACAAACAAGCGTCCACTCCGGGCCAGCCTATTTCTTTGAGCCTCATGTCTCAGGAAGGTGTTCACGTAGATCGTTACGGAACTCTTCTTAAAGCTGCACCTGCTATTCCTGGTGCGCGCATGAATTCAACATTCAGCTCTCTTCAATACACGCTCACGAATAGAAAAGTTGTGAACTTCCCTGCTCCATCTAAATGGAAGGGGAAACTTCTCGTTAATATCATCAAGGCTTCTGAGTTTGAAGAATACAAAGACGTCCTTTATGTAGATGAAAAATTCACTTATCAGTTCAGCCTTGTAGATGAAGATCAGGTTACAAAAGAAGTTTCAATCTTCGATGTACTCTATCTCTTCAACTGGAAAACTGGTGAGGCGTTTGATCTTCCGAATGATCTTCGAGAACTCGTTTCAAAACTTAAGCTTGTGGATGTGATCGGTGATATACAGGATTTCATCAGACTCTTCCTCCCACTTCGTGAGAAAGGGACCGGCGAGTTGATGATTGAAGGTGAACCATGGGAAAGCTTCCCTGTCGAAGACATGGAATACCGTTTCTCAATCAACCCTTCGCCTCGTAAGAGCTTTTTGAATCTTGAACTTGAACTCTATACTCCGGACCAGAAACTAGTTCCTATGCCCTCTCCATTTCTCCTGTTTGTCAGCGAGCAAGGATGGGCCTCAAGCTTCAGAACGAAAAATGATGCCATTCTCTTCTTCAAGACTTTGATTGAAGATTTTGAAAGAGAAACATTCTTTCATAAAAAATACCTCCACTCAGCTTCTAAGAAAGCTTTGATGTCTGAATGGATTACGCTTGTGATGAAAGATGAAGAACTCCCGTTCTTTGATCCGACATTCCGCAAAGTGTTTATGCTCTCAACGAAGACTTTCAGAAAAGTGTTTCTCGCTTTCCTTGATAGCTTCAATGAGATCGGTTTTAAGACTTCGTTCTACTTTAAAGATGATCGTAAGATTGTGTTCCAGATTCCGAAGAACAATCTTCTTGAAGGGATTGCAAACTTCTATCAGCAGCTGACTCCGCTGAAGATTCCTATTTTCTACGATCAGCAACAGATCAGAACATGGAAGAGCTCAATTCGTTTTGAAAGAAATAAAGAGCGTCTCGACTGGTTCCAGCTTGATCTCGTTGTGAGTGATGATGATCTTGATGTGATTAAGAACGCAGAGATCACAGATAACTTCCTTCTTTCGAACAAGGGACTCGTTCTTCTTTCAGATGAACAGAAAGACCTTCTTCGTTTCATGAAGAGATACACGAAGTTTGAAGGTGAGAAGAAAGGTGAATCGACGAAAGGTCTTTCACGTTTTGGACTATTCCTTCAGCGTTCGCGAATTTTTGAACTTTTTGAATTAAAGCGTCTTGGTATTGAAGGTGCTTTGACTGAAGAAGAGGAAAAATTCTGCGAGAAGATCATGACGATGCAGGATATGCCTCAATATGATGTTCACCCTCGCTTCCAGGAAATTGCTCGTCCGTACCAATTGGGCGGCTATAACTGGCTTCGCTTCCTTTATGAGCATAAGTTCGGTGCGTGTCTTGCGGATGACATGGGTCTTGGTAAAACACTTCAGACGATCATGCTCCTTCAGACTCTGAAGGATAAACTTAAAAAAGTCCTGATCATTTGTCCGGTATCCATTCTCTACAACTGGAAGAATGAGCTTGAGAAGTTTTCGGATCTTACTTATTCAATCTATTACGGTGATGAGCGTGAGTTTAAAACGGACGCGCAAGTTATCCTGACTTCATATGGTCTCATGAAAAAAGAATCATTCTCCACTCTTGGTGAAGAAGAATTCGATATCCTGATTTTCGATGAAGTTCAGCACTTAAAAAACATCCGTTCCCTTGGTGCGAACGCTGCCAGACAATTGAAGGCCAAGTTCCGCATTTGTCTTACAGGTACTCCGGTTGAGAACGATCTTTCTGAATTCTATAACATCATGGATCTTTGTGTTCCTGGCGTTTGGGGTGATTTAGGCGTTGTGAAGTCGACTTCGAAGAACAAGAGCCGACTCCTTGCCCGTCGTACCGTGAAGCCTTTTATCCTGAGAAGAACAAAAGATCAGGTACTAAAAGAGCTTCCTGAGAAAATTGAGAACCATGTGTTCCTTGATTTCACGCCGGAAGAAAGAGAAACGTATCAGCAGAAACTCAATGCTGTTCGTTCAATTATAATTGCTCCCGGAGCTAAACGTTACGGCGAAGTTCTTAAATCTCTTCTAGAGATGAGACAACTTTGTCTTTGGCAGAAGACTCCTCAACTTCAATCGACAAAAATTGATTTCCTGATGGAAAACTTAGAGCAACTTGTGACTGAAGGTCACAAGACTCTCGTGTTCTCTCAGTTCACTACGTATCTCGATATGATTGAAAACAAAATCAAAGTTGCTGGCTGGAAAATGGCACGCATCGATGGTTCACAAACAATCAAGAAACGTGGCGAGATGGTTGAATACTTCCAGAATGGTGAAGCTCAGATCTTCCTTATCTCACTCAAAGCGGGTGGTTTCGGATTGAACTTAACTGCCGCAAGTTACATCTTCCTTATGGATCCTTGGTGGAACCCTGCCGTTGAAAGACAGGCGATTGACCGAGCTCACCGTATCGGGCAAGAAAATAAACTTACTGTTTACCGACCGATCATCAAAGAATCGGTTGAAGAAAAAGT
>JBEIQF010000165.1:0-7050 GCA_040376635.1 Halobacteriovoraceae bacterium | reverse complement strand
GATTGCATATTGTGACCGATGGATAACAATGGGAAAGGCCATGGATGATATCTTTGTCCGTTAAACTTCGCTGTCGCAAAGTTATCCGCTTTCGTTCGCAGTTCTTTCTCGTGTGCAAATGCCTGAGACATACACAGAAGAAGAATCAACAACAATTTCATGGGAACCTCATTGAATGAAGTGCTTGTAGGCGTCGGTAGGGAAAATGCCGGAAATTTTGATCCCGACTTTGAGTTCTTTTTGTTTTCTTGAAGAATACTTCGTATCGATTTCGTTGTTCATGTAAACAACTTCAGCAAGCACAGGGTGTTCAAGATTTTTTTCACCAAGCTTCGTGATCCAAAGGATACGATTATTTTTCAGGAACGAGCGGTTCTGCTCAGAAACGATCAAACCAAGTCCATATTTAGAAACATCGACCGCACGAACGAATAGTTCATTTCCAGTCTCTCTTCCGCCAGTCAGAGAAGGCTTGAGTCCTACTGACTTATCCTGATTGGGAAGAAACTGAATTCTTGGATTCTCTCGAAGTTCAAGAGTTTTAATCTCAACGGGAAACGCGAAATGAACAGAGTTCGTATCACGACGATATTCACTGACCTTGAACACACTCGTTCTATAATCAAGCTTCACATAAAGCGGAAGCTCCGTTTCCAGGTGAAATCTCTGAGTATCAAAATAGATCACAACTTCGCGTGTGACGAAATCAATCTCAAAATGATGAATGGGAATGATGTTTCTGCCGACAGCATGCGTTTGCCACAGGAAATTTTCCTGGAGTGAAGACGCCTTTTGCAGAATGCGGAGAATTTCCCGGTAGTCGTTACTCGACCGGTAATTTTCGAGATTACTCATCCTAATAGCTTGCAAAAATTGTCTGGCTTTGACAAAGGACTAATTTGGTCGGAATTATTCCTTCACGATCTTCTTTTCTACGAGATAAGCAGATAAAGAGTTCATTTCAACCATGCTCTTGTCTTTAAACATGCAGAACGCCCTGCGATCAGTATTTTCTGCCACGCCTAAGAGAGAATCGGCCTTATAGACCTTGTTACAAACGTCAGAGCCTACAGAGTTTGGAAAGGACATCCCCTTTCTAGCGGCCTTAAGATCGATTTTCTTGTGTTTCTTGATAACCTTCAGGGCCTCACAATTTTTCTCACATCCAAGGACAATGAGTCCGTCGACAGTTTTAAATTCGAGGAGATCTCCCGCAATCTTATAAGATTCAGCAAAAGCACTTCCAGATATCAAAGCAATAATTAAAAATTTCATTTTTGTTTTCTCACTTCTGTCAGGGCCTCAATCTTATCAAACAGTGCTGTTTCTGAATGCCAGTCTGATGAACCAGTCTGAGATTCACGAATCAGATATTCACATCGGCCAGCAGTTTTATTAAAGCGCATACCTGCAATTGTATTAATGTGCCATCCACCATTCATAGGAAACGTATTTCCCAGAGGCATTCCCTGCACAAGGCTTAAAAGAACCTTGTTACGAAGAGCTTCAACTTTTTCACCATAAGGCTTATTTGAACTCTTGATTTTTGTAATAACGTCATAACCATCACTACAGCTGAATGGTTCTGGCATCACACGGTTTTCTGCATTCAGGCATGATGGAGCAACAGTCAGTTGCATAAGTTCAAAGGCCGAACGGAACTTTCCATCCTGATCGAAAAGCTTATCGCCATTCAATTTATTATCACGAAGCTTCTGAACCAGTGGATTAAGTGCGCCGAGGAAGTTCAATGAATCAGAGGCCTGAGTTGCACAAAGTTCCAGGAACTCGTCATCAGTGGAACCTTTTTTATCCATGATATCTTTTAGAAAATCGAGAGAGACACGAAGTTGTTTTTTTACCTGTGGATCACTGAAATCGTCGGCAACGTTCGTTTTCCAGACACGCTTAAATTCAGGAAGGCTACTCTGAAGCGCGTATTTTTCGAGAAACGGATTCATCTTCTCAGTCCAAAGATCAAAGATCTGATCCAGGTTTTTCCCTTGGATAATTGATTTCACGTAAAGAGGATAGAACGACTTATATTGTTCATCGTATTCTTTCAGGAAATCAGCTTCTTTCAGACCAGGAATTTTTTTGAGCGAGAATGCCTCTTTGAGTTTCCATTTCTCAGGAATTTCATATCTTGCGATGGGAAGAGGAAGCTTAACTTCTGGATGAGTTTTTAAATGCTCAATCATAGTCTTCGCTTTTGCCATGACTGAGACGCTGATTTCACTCGTCGACTTTTCCATTTTCCCAAGATCATCAAGGAAATCTCTTACCATATTTACGTTGGTCGCCAGGTAATTATAAGGATCAAGATTGAAGAGTCCTTCACCAGCAAGATTTCGTTCACCTGTTTCAATAGCTGAAAAATGCTGAGGGCAAAAACCTGCTTTTGCGACAGCATTCAAAGCTGTACAACTCATCCCACCGTCGAGACCCTGTACGATTCCGCCATTAGCATTTTTATAAACGAGTGCCATATCAAGAAACGAGGCCACGTTCTTACCGCCGGAAACACCTACAAGTAGATTTTTCGCCGCGTTTGCATAACATGTTCCAAGACCATCCTGGTTATCACGAGGCACGCCAAAGAATGGACCTTCAAATTCAGCACCCTTAAATGGTTCCTTGTTTTCAAGGTTGATCTCAGGTGAGTTTTCATCACATTTAAATTGAGGGAATTTCGGAAGAATTGCCAGTTCTGTTTTTCGTGTTTCAACAGATTTGATATTTCCCTTGAGCATATCTTCTCGGGACACAGAATATTTTTTGTTACTTTCATAAGTTGGAAGCATTCCTTCAAGCTGAGTAATCTCTCTTGGGATTGCTTCTTTTTTGACTTTAATCTTATCCAGAGGAGTTCCAACTTTCACTCTCCACTGCTCTACAATGGCCTTATCTTCATCTGAAAGACCTGGAGAATAAGTTCTGGAACAGAAATCAAAATTAAGATGATTTAAGTCGTTAAGTCCAGAGCGAAGACATTTATAAAATCCTGCTTTAGAACCAAGCTTCTGGAATATAGGAAGTTTTTTGATCTTCTCATTAATCTCATCTATGGCCAGTATGCGCGACTGACCAAATTCTTGTTCGTAAGTTTCAAGATTTGCGAGTTCTTGCTTTTTATCACTGATTTTTTTTATGGATTCGTCATATTGATCAGCATATCTCTTTGTGATTTCTGTTTGTTGCTTGAGAGTTTCTTCAAGCTTCTGCTTTTCTTTATCCAAATCTTCTACAGACTCGAACTGGGCCCATGAAGTTGATGTGAATGTTACGAAACTGCATAATAGTATTAAAGTTTTCATTACCACCTCATCGGTCATGGAAATTAAAGTTTGAAATAAAAGCATATCACTCAACTATGAAGCCCTGCTCGTTATCATAGGTTAAGTAACATGAGACAATCATAAGGAGAGGGTTACCCATGAAAATGACAGTTATGTTTCTCATTATGCTTTTGGGCTACGGATGTGCGGCGAAGAAGCTTGCCGTTGAAAATGCCGATACATTGATCAAACATCAGGTGACGAAACGCCTGCCCCTCTACTCGGCCCAGAAGGATCAGCTCGCAAAAGATATTGATCAATTCCTTAATAAAGAAAAGCCTCTCGCACAGGAAATCCTTCCGGTCATCGATCAGATAGACTTAAAGTCTCCCGAAAAATTCACAGACCAGTACAACAAGCTTGAAGGATTTTTCATACGTGTCTCAAAGGACTTCACTGCCTTCATGTCAAAGTACATGGCCAAGCTTGATTCAAAACAACAGAAAGACTTGTTTGAAACTCTTGATGATGAAAATCGTGAAATCCTGAAAAAAGAAAAAGAAGCGAGACTTGATGGTCTTGAAGATCGCTTCAAGATGTTCATGGGAAGTATTAACGGAAAACAGAAACAGATTCTAAGAGATTACTCTGACTATTTTCACAACCGTGCCAAAGAGCGACTTAGCCGTCGCGTGAAACTTCATGAGCGATTTCGCACTATCTATTCAGGAGACTCTTCTGAAACGACTAAAACCGTTGAATTTCAGGAAGCATTCAACGACTATCAGGACAAATCTATTGAGGGTAACAAGAACCTTGAAATTCTGAAAAAGCTCCTCCCTACAGTAACAGCTGAGCAAAGAGAGCACTTCCGAAAAGAAGCAGAAGAAATCAAGGATCTCCTCCGCTACTACAATTCCATCGAATACTAAGCGGCCTTGGCCTTAACGTTATCAACAGGCTGAAGAATATTGATCTTCTGCTTAAGCTTCAGCATCCCGGCCCATGGATCGCTTTTTCTGGATTTGATTTTCTTAAGTGCTTTATCCATCGTGAACTGACCCGGACTCTTTACTCTTCTTAACTCTTTCCAATCAAGTGGCAAGGCGATCGCTGACGTTTCACGGGCCCTGAGTGAATAAGGAACAATCGCAGTTGCGCCATATCCATTCCTGAGATAATCAACAAAGATTTTTTTCTTACGAAGGTTCTTCGACATGTTCGCCGTGTATTTTGCGGGATTTCTGGAAACAAGCTCCAGCGCCAGACTTTGGGAGAAAGATTTAATTTGATCCCAGTCGTAAAGCGGTGCAACCGGAATATGAACATGAATCCCCTTTCCTCCTGTGAGTTTCACGAAACTCTTCAGATCAAGATCCTCGAGCATTTCCTTCAACTCAAACGCTGCCTCAATGACCTCCGACCATGGAACACCCGGACCCGGATCAAAATCCATCACGATCTGATTGGGTCTCATGTAATTATCCTTATCACAGTTCCAGGCATGAATTTCAAAAGCATTCAGCTGGACGAGTTCCTGAAGCCCTGCTGCTGAATCAATCGAGAGATAAATTCCCTGACCTTTTTCTTCTTTCACAGGAAATGTGTGAAAGGAATCAGGAACATTGCCGGTAAAGTGCTTCTGATAAAAACAAGTTCCCTCTGAACCATTCGGACAGCGAACAAGGGAAAGAGGTCTGTCCTCCATATAGGGAAGCATGTGTTTAGCTATCGCCTGGTAGAAGTCTGATACTTCCTGCTTGGTGATTTTTTCTTTTTTATAGAGGATTTTATCCGGTGATGAAATCTCCCTGACATTTTTACCTTTCTCCATATGAATATCCTTAGCTGGTTTATCTTCCCGCATGCCGAGAAAAACAGGTGTTCTGAGAATTCCTTCATCAGTCCAGTTACCAAATGAAACTTCGCAGACTTTTGAAGGAGTGATCCAGTGAATGCCTTTCCCTTTCGGTGAATTGACCTGAAACGGACTTTCTTCTTGTTCCATAGGAGAGAGTTCTTTTTTGAGGTCCTTCAAAGTCTGCGTATTAAATCCTGTTCCCACTCTGCCCGCATAACGAAGTTTTTTATTTTCATAGATCCCGAGCAAAAGGGCGCCGATGCCAGTTCTTCCCCCCTGAGGCTCGGTCCATCCTCCGATCACAAATTCCTGTCTCGTCGTGCATTTGGTCTTCGCCCAAAGATCATTCCTGCCTGAACGATAAGGACTGTCTGCCAACTTAGAGACAATACCCTCTAACTGATGCTGACAGGAGACCTGATAGAACTCATCGCCTTGCTCGGTAATGTGCTCACTATAGACGATTTTGTCTGAACTACCTTTCAGTGCCTTCTTTAAGATCTCTTTTCTTTCAATCAAGGGAAGATCTCTCAGGTCTCTTCCATCCAGATAAAGAACATCGAAGATGTAATAACGAAGATGAGAGTCGCTTTTCTTCTTAAATGAATTCTGAAGCATCTGAAAATTTGTCCGCCCTTTTTCATCGAGGGCGACAATCTCTCCGTCAAATATCGCATTCTTCACGTTGAGTTGTTCAAGAGCATTCAGAAGATGAGGATAGTGATTGCTCCAGTTAAGAGCATTGCGGGTAAAGAAGTTCCCGATGCCATTTTTCAGATGTCCCTGCATCCTGTAGCCATCAAACTTCATTTCATGAATCCACTGGGAATCAGGTGGAACAGACGTCACAAGTCTTGGCAGCTGAGGAGGAACAAATCCTGGCCAGGGATCCTTCCCTAATGGAGTCGATTTTTTTTTTGAAGCCTTCTTAGTGACTTTCTTCTTAGGTTTAATTTCTCCCATCATGTCGGGCCTGTACCCGACTTCTTCATATTCATCATGATGTTTGATCAGAAGCCAGCTGTTTTTGGCAAATCTCGTTCTCACAAGAACAAAACTCCCTTTGAGTTTTTTCCCTTTGAGCTTGAACTTTAAATCACCTTTCTCTAAAGCCGCATGTGGATCTCCCTCAGGCTCCCACGTGCCACTATCCCAGATGAAAACTTCACCGCCACCATATTCACCCTGCGGAATAGTCCCATGGAATTTTTCATACCCCATCGGATGATCTTCAGTCTGCATGGCAAGTCTCTTATCACTTGGGTCGAGCGAGGGCCCTTTCGGAACGGCCCAACTCTTAAGCACTCCATCAAGCTCAAGCCTGAAGTCATAGTGCAGGTGACTCGCGTGATGTTCCTGAACAACGAAGACCAATTTCTTCGATTTCTTCTTAACTTTTTTTCCGGAAGGCTCTTTTGTAATCTTAAAATCTCTCTTCCGGTTATATTCCTTGAGAAGATCGCCCTTCATGATTAACTCGCTTTCTTGCGTGCGGTTTTCTTAGCAACTTTCTTGCTAGAGACAGGAGCTGCCTTCCCTTTTTTCTTCTTCGCCTCAAGTGAACGTTTAAGAAGAGGCATAAGATCCACGACACTTCCGGTATTACCTTTCTCTTCTTTCGGAAGATCACCCCAGTCGATATCTTTCAACTCACCAGATTCAACTTTGGTATTGATGATCGCCATGACGTCATCATAATAGGTGTCGACGTATTGAGACGGATCCCACTTCGCCGTCATGCCCTCGATCAGTTCTTCAGCCATTTTGAGTTCTTTGGGATTGAGTTTGGGTTTTGATGTATCGCTCAGATAATCCACTTCATCAGTTTGAAGAACTTCATGACCGAATCTCATCATTTCAAGGATCAAGTAATCATCCTTAGGCATGATGCAGGTAAGATGCATCTTGTTT
>JBEIQF010000339.1:0-3595 GCA_040376635.1 Halobacteriovoraceae bacterium | reverse complement strand
TGAAGAAATTCGCTCCACCAAAATTACTTTGTTTTACCGTTTCCATGAAAGCCTCACCGCCGAGACGAACACGGTCCGGAGCGATCCATTCAGTCGGATCAAGGCGGATCCAGCGACCTTGATCAAAAGCTTCCACCCATACGTGAGCATCATTCTGACTGATGAGATAAAAATCTGCGAAGTGATTATAAGTTCCGCCCATGAAGCCAGATACAAGACGAGTCGGAATGCCTTTCATCCGCAGGATCAAGGCCGTGGCCGAAGCATAATGTGAACAGAGGCCGATTTTTTTATCCATGAACTCAGAGAGAGTTAAACTTCTTCCGGGACTCAGTGAATACGAAAAACGCTCTTTCAGGAAATGATTGCGGATTGAAAGTGTCACTTCATCAAGCGTTGTACCTTTGAATTTTTCACTGATGGTCTCACGGACATTTTTTGAAAGTGGAACTTGAAGATAATGTTTGCCAGGATTTTCTTCGTTAATTGAGATGCGAGGTCTTGATATCGCCTCATATTTCTGAATCCAGCTGTAACGTGCTTGAGAAAGTGTGCGAAGGTTTCCGAGACCAAGGACATTACGACCATGTGAAATAACCCGTGGTACATCCAGCACAAAGAAGTAATCTCCACGACTAAAGAGACGAATCGTTTGTTTGACCTCAACAGATGATGGCCCAGCTCCCAGAAGCGGCTCAGGAATTTCAATATCACCACTCATCGGAGTCCAGTTCCAACCATCATTATAAGAAAGCGTATTCGCACGCCAGTATAACTCTCCCTGGGATAGTTTCTGGTTTAGAATGGCCTGAAAGACCGGGCTGTTGTTTCCAACAAGTCCTTCAATCTGCGAAATGTTCACATCAGGTGTATAACCGATCTCACCTTTACCTGTTCCACCTTGCTGAAAAGGAATGGGATTCAAGAGTCGAGGAACAAAAAAGAAGAGAAAAAATGTGAAGGGGAGGACCCACACGAGTGCAAGGGCGAGATCTTTTAATTTCCATTTCTGTCCGAGATAAGAATAAAAATCACGGACTAAAAATAAAAAGCTAAATCCAAAAAAGAAGACATAGGTGAGGGTTCGTTCGAAAAGTGAGCCCGCGGAAATCAGTAGGATGAGTCCGAAAAAAATCATGTATCGGTCACGAACAGTTTCACGCTCTAAAATTTTCAGCATGATAATCGAAGTCAAAAAGTTGAGTCCAACTTCCGGATCGATAATTTTTCCGTAGGTGATCCAGTACGAAGCAAAAACCCCTACTGCAATGAAATTCCTGACAAGTTTGTTCGTCTTGATTCCAAAGGATGCAATCAGAAGTCCCACGACAACAAATATCAATGTTGAAGCTGTCAGAACATCAATCATGATGAAACTGAAAACCAGAAGAATGATGTTTTGTTTCCAGTCGGCCTTCAGCATTGTGAAAGCTCCCTTAAACAATCTGTAAGATGACGGGCACTCATTGATGCAGATTTATTTTCAAAACTAAATGGCACATCCGTTTTTGAACATTGAACCATCTGGGTCGCAAGCTTACTTAAAAGATATTCTTTGTTCTCAGTTGCATGTGGCAGCCTGAAATGAACGATGGCGTTTGAAAATTCTTCGCCTTCCTTGACCACAAGCTCACCGGTACGGGCGTAATGTTTCCAACTGATGCGACGTGATTCTTCTCCCTGATAAGGACCGAGGTTCCACACATCATGCGGGCCCGGACGGGAAGTGGCAAACTCTCCATCATTGA
Organism: Halobacteriovoraceae bacterium; assembly: GCA_040376635.1. GTDB lineage: Bacteria > Bdellovibrionota > Bacteriovoracia > Bacteriovoracales > Bacteriovoracaceae > Peredibacter. The sequence goes on along the minus strand of JBEIQF010000339.1, from coordinate 1,847 downwards.
AATTATTCTCTGTATTGATCGCAGGCAATTCTTTGAGTTTTTCGGGATACGCATATCCTTTCACATTAATCGGGATGTAGATCCACGCTTTATAGAGACCAAAGGGCATTTCTGATGAAACACGAAGATGCTGAAAATGCCAGACTCCCCGTTTTGGAAAAACTATTTCTGTCAGCGATTTAATTTGTGAATTTTCAAGTGAATTGAGTTTGAGATCAAAGTCTTCACCAAACAAACGGAAATTCCATTTGTGTGGAACATCCGGGGTTTTCTTCCAGTGTAATTCCACGAGCGAATTTTCTTTCGCAAAACCGTCACTGACTGAAACTGATTCAAGTTTCAAGGCATGCAGATGAAAATGAGTCTGGATGACCCAGATAAGATTTAACCCAAATAAAAACAGCGTGAAAATTAAAAGCAGATTGTTACTGTAACCAACACTCAACAGAAACATCAGGAAAACAAGTCCGTTCAGATATCCACCCATACGTGTGGGCATGATATAGATGCGGGCCTTTTTCTTAGATTGTTTGATTATCCATTGTTTCATTTAGTTTTAACAAAAGGGATCGTTTTGATGAATTCAGCGGCACGCAGGTTTTCAAGTCCTGCAGATAACCCGTGCTGTGAGAACATCCTGTGGCCGGCAACATAAGGAAAGACTGCCTGAATATCATCCGGAACAACGTAGTTTCTTTTTTCGAAATATGCCCATGCTTTTGAGGCCTCAAGAAGATCGAGACCCGCACGCGGAGATAATCCGAATGCATCTTCTTTCTTACGTGATGACTGAAGGACATCCGTTAAATATTCCAGAAGCATTTGAGATACAGTAACTGCACGAAGCTCTTCTTCCCATGTTTTAAGTTCAAGCTGACCGATAGAGGCCTCCATCGAATCAAGCTGATGAAGACGCGGACCAGACTTCAATAAATCGAGCTCTTCTTCTTTTGAAAGGTGCCCCATGGAGAATTTAAAGAGGAAACGATCAAGTTGAGATTCCGGTAGGGGATAGGTCCCGTACTGCCCTCTTGGATTTTGTGTCGCAAATAAGCAGAAGCGCTCGGGTAGGGCGTGCGCTACCCCATCGACTGTTACGTGTTTTTCTTCCATCGCCTGCAACAATGCACTTTGAGTTTTCGGCGTTCCGCGATTGAGCTCATCCGCTAAAATAAGTTCACCGAAAATCGGGCCTGGTTTGAAGATGAATTTTTCTGATTCTTTATGAAAGATCGAAACACCTAAAATATCAGATGGCAGAAGATCTGATGTGAATTGAATTCTTCTGAAAATAAGTCCTGTGGATTTTGCGAAGAATTTCACCAGTGTGGTTTTACCCATACCAGGCACATCCTCAATCAGGACGTTACGATTTAACAGGAGACCCATGAGACCGAGGCGAAGCTGGGTCTTGTTTCCGGGAATGAAAGTCTCACCACTTAGGAGATATGAATCGGGGGTTTTAGGCATGAAGAAATGGTAACATGCCTATGAATATTGTCATTTATAAGTTTTCTGTGACTTACCTCATTAAGGGATTATTATCTGATTTCGCTATCCCCTCGAATCTATATTACCCGACATTTTCGCTACAGTTTAATTTAGGTTTACCGATATGATCAGACCAAGATTTTACGAATCTTGTTAAACCTGGAGGCCCTTTTGAACGTTAGAAATCTAGAAAACTTCCAAGAAGCGCTCGTATGTCAGTACCGAGACCTTATCCATGAAGCCATTCTCGAATCAGAAACAGACCACAAGACCCGTATGGACCTTGGGAAACTGAATTCTAAGCTTCGTGTGATCTGTAAGGCAGCTCAGTACGACGGGCTTTCACAAGTCGTTAT
>JBEIQF010000278.1:0-4546 GCA_040376635.1 Halobacteriovoraceae bacterium | reverse complement strand
TTGGCTCTAAAAAAGCGAATGATTCAACTTCAGTTTGTTCCTGAGTTGCATCTGTACGACCAGGTGTGAAAGGTACTTTGATATTAAGGCCTGCATTCTTCGCAGCTTTCTCAATACCAGCAACACCTCCGAGCACAATAATGTCAGCGAGAGAAACACGCTTAGTGCCACCTGCTGTTTTATTAAAGCGAGTTTGAATCTCTTCAAGTTTTGAGATTACTTTTGCAAGTTCTGCTGGATCATTAACTGGCCAGTCCTTTTGAGGAGCGAGACGAAGTCTTGCACCGTTAGCGCCACCACGAAGATCTGTTCCACGGAATGAAGCGGCAGAGGCCCATGCCGTACGAACGAGTTCTGATATTGATAAACCAGAATTCAGAATCTGATTTTTTAATGATGAAGCATCTGAGCTGTTAATTAGAGCGTGATTAACTGCAGGAATCGGATCCTGCCAACTAAGATTTTCTTTTGGCACTTCTTTTCCAAGGTAGCGAACTTTTGGTCCCATATCACGATGAGTAAGCTTAAACCATGCCTTCGCAAATGCCAGCTGGAACTCTTTTGGATTGTTTAACCAGCGCTGAGTGATCTCACGATATTTAGGATCTTCTTTAAGTGCGATATCTGTTGTGAACATGATAGGCGTATGTTTTTTTCCTTTGATGTGAGCATCTGGAACAAATTTCGCAGAGGCTTCATCCTTCGGTACCCACTGAGTTGCGCCTGCAGGACTCTTAGATTTCACCCACTCAAATTTGTAAAGATTTGTGAGGTACTGATGAGTCCAGCGTGTTGGATTCATCGACCAAGCACCTTCAAGTCCACTTGTGATTGTATCTTCAGCATTACCTTTGCCGCATTTGTTATTCCAGCCAAAGCCCTGTTTCTCAATCCCTGCAGCAGCAGGTTCTGCGCCTAAACAGCCTTCAGGTTTTCTTGCACCATGAGCTTTACCGAAAGTGTGTCCACCAGCAATCAAGGCAACAGTTTCTTCATCACTCATCGCCATTCTACCGAATGTTTCACGAATATCTTTTGCTGCGAGGAGTGGATCAGGATTTCCATTAGGACCTTCAGGATTTACGTAGATAAGTCCCATTTGTACTGCGGCCACAGGACCTTTCAGTTTTCTTTCGCCACCATGGTAACGTTTGTCTTCAAGCATTTTTTGCTCAGGGCCCCAGTAAACGAGGTCTGCTTCCCAGTCATCTGTTCTTCCTCCAGCGAAACCAAATGTCTCAAAGCCCATCGATTCGAGAGCAACGTTTCCTGTCAGAACCATTAAATCGGCCCAGGAAATACTGCGTCCGTATTTTTTCTTGATAGGCCAGAGTAGTCTGCGTGCCTTATCGAGGTTTGCATTATCAGGCCAGCTATTCAGTGGTTCAAATCTTTGTTGCCCACCACCAGCTCCACCGCGACCATCAGCTACGCGATAAGTACCAGCACTATGCCATGCCATACGAATGAAAAATGGTCCGTAGTGACCCCAGTCTGAAGGCCACCAGTCTTGAGAAGTTTTCATGACTGTAGCAATCTCTTGCTTAAGTGCAGGTACATTTAATTTTTTAAATTCAGCAGCGTAATTAAAATCTTTTCCCATTGGATCAGATTTCTCTGAGTGTTGACGAAGTGGCGCAAGATCAAGACGCTCTGGCCACCAGAATTGATTAGATAAATTGTTGGTTACTTCTTTTTTACCGTAACTTGGTTCTTCTGTTACGACTTTGCCCTGTTTTGTTGAGCATCCATAGTAAAGCGATGTCGTTGCAATGAGTGCAAGCATGCCTAGCCTTGAAGCCATCATAGAATCTCCTTTTGAGATAATTTATTCGTTAATTAACGATTCATTCTAAAAGGAGAACAGTGTTGAAGAGAATTACTTAATCTCTATCGGCCGATAGTTTTTATTGATCGAAGGCTTGTTCAACATATATCCAAGAAATGTCTAAAATTTGAGACCAGGCGTCGAAACCACTTTTCCTAAGATCATGCATTTCTCATCCATTGATTGAATTTCTTGCATGAGAAGCTCTGGATTTTCACAAGCAATGACAAGTCCAATTCCCATGTTCCAGGTCTCATAAAGAGAGTTCTTTTCAAGACCTGAGCGCTTAATGATCTCATTCATGTGAGCAGGTCTGAAACTATCAGAAGGTAGTGATGTAATGTCATAGCCCAACTCCTCATTCATTCGGGGGATATTATGAAAACCACCACCCGTGATATGAGCGACTCCATGAACATTTTGGCGCTGAGATTTTAAAAGCTTTTGAACCAGATTCACATAAAGTTTGGTCGGAGTGAGAACTTCTTTTTTAAGTTCAGTCTCTTCAGGTTGAATGAGCTTTCTGACAAGAGAATATCCATTCGAGTGGAAACCACTTGAAGCAATCCCAACAAGAGTGTCGCCTGCTTTTACTTTGTGAGGGCCAAGCCAGTCTTCTTTAGAAATTTCACCAACACAGAAGCCAGCAAGGTCATAAACACCTTCAGCATAAACTCCTGGCATCTCAGCAGTTTCACCGCCAATCAGAGCGCATTTAACTTCTTTGCACGCTTTGGCGATACCTTCAACAAGTGAACAATTCACTTCAAGATCAAGTTTTCCCGTCGCAAGATAATCGAGGAAGAAAAGTGGACGAGCACCTGTGCAGATCACATCATTCACACACATCGCAACCAGATCCTGGCCGATGGTATGATGCATATTCAATTCCTGAGAGAGTTTTACTTTCGTACCAACGCCATCAGTTCCTGCTGCAAGATAACGATCTTCATCAATAGCATAAAGAGCTGCGAAACCGCCTACTCCACCCACGACTTGTTCGTTATAAGTATCACCGACAAACTTTTTGATCTTCTCTACGAAAAGATCACCTTTCTCGACATCAACTCCGGCCTCTTTATAATTCATAAAATCCTCTTAGTGTCTGAAGTGTCTTTCACCAGTCATCGCCATTGCAATTCCAAATGAATTGCAAGCATCAACAACTTCCTGATCCTTGATAGACCCACCAGGCTGGACGATATTTTTAATTCCCCACTGATTCGCAACTTCGATTGAATCCTTGAATGGGAAGAAAGCGTCAGAGAAAAGAATCGCTTCCCCGACTTCAAGATTGCGAGCTTTGAGTCTTGGCCCCATCAGAAGTGAGAGGCATTCAAGACGGTTCGGCTGACCTACTCCTGAAGCAAGGATCGCATAAACACCATCACGGTAGTCAGCGAGCATCAGACAATTTGATTTGAGATATTTGTTAACGATTAATCCAAACTTACTCACGTTTGTTTTTGTTTCATCAAATTTCTTCTCTGTCATGAACTTGAATTCCATTGAATTCTTTTCATCTTCTTCCTGCCAGAGAATCCCGCCATTGATAGTTCTGAGCATCCACTCTTTCGAGTTTTCTTTTTTCATCGGAACTTTCACAAGACGAACATTTTTTTTCTTCGAGAAAGCTTCGAGAGCTTCCGGTGAATAATCAGGAGCAATGACAACTTCGATGAAATTCTGAGAAAGCCATTCTGCAGATTCCGCATTCACTTTCTGTGAAAAAGCGATGATTCCACCAAAGGCCGAAGTTGAATCACACTCCCATGCTCTTTTCAAAGTCATCAGTTGATTCTCTGAACTCGCTACCCCACAAGGTATTCCGTGTTTTACTATCACAGTATGTTGAAGACCAGGGAAGGCGTGGCTTAATTCTGAGACACATTTAAAGGCCTGGTCGGCATCGAGATAATTGTTATACGAGATTTCTTTTCCTTGAAGGATAGGAGCTTCAGCAAGGGACTGAGTCCCCGTCTGGTTATTGAAGACAAATAGTTTTGCTTTCTGGTGAGGGTTTTCGCCGTAGCGAAGAGGCTTCGTTTCATGTGAAAGTGCTTCAGGGAAATCTGCTTCAAATTGTTCAGCAAGCTTCACAGAGATCGCAAGGTCATATTGAGCAGTCATTGAAAATGCTTTTAGGGCAAGGTTTCTTCTGAAAGAGAGGTCTGTCCCCCCATTATCTAGAGCATCTGCTAGAGACTTATAATCTGAAGGATCAGTCACGACACTCACCCACTGCATATTCTTGGCCGCAGCTCTGATCATGCCAGGTCCACCGATGTCGATATTTTCAATAAGCTCTTCAGTCGTTGCATTTTCTTTTGCAGCAACTGACTTGAAGGGATAAAGGTTGCAGATAACGAGATCAATCGGAGTGATATTTAATTCTCGTGCCTCTTTAAGATCAGTTTCATGGTCTCTTCTGAAAAGAAGCGCTGAACTCACATGAAAAGAAATGCTCTTCATGCGGCCACCGAATGCTTCCGGATTACCTGTCACTGACTGAATAGAAGTAACGTTCAATCCAAGTTTTTTCAGGTAATCAGCTGTTCCACCCGTTGAGATGACTTCAATTTTGTGTTTGGCGAGGAAAGGGGCAAGGTTATCAAGGTTTGCTTTATCTGAAACACTGACAAGAGCACGCTTGGGCATCATCTTTTGCATAAAACTTCCTTATTGAAGACCATTAATGAATAGTTGTCTGATTTTTTG
>JBEIQF010000360.1:0-3286 GCA_040376635.1 Halobacteriovoraceae bacterium | reverse complement strand
GTGTGGAGTTTACCATTGAGAAAAGTCCCAACGGTCATAATTAGATTCTTTCCTAGGTATTTATTCTCGCCCACCACTTCAAAGAGATCATTCTTAGAAATCGAAGCCACCTTCTCTCTAATCACAGTGATGTTCGGGATTGAAGCAATAATCTTCTCTGCCTCAACCGAATATTTATCCTTGTCGATTTGAACTCGAGATGATTGAACGGCGAAGCCTTTTGACTCGTTCAGGGTGCGGAACTGAATCCCGGCCTTGTCGGCGAGAATCCCCATAAGTCCACCGAGAGCATCGAGCTCGCGAACGACTTGTCCTTTCCCGACTCCACCAACTGAAGGATTGCAGGGAGCAGAACCAAGTCCGATACCCGGGATGGTGATGATGGCGACAGACAAGTCGAACTGACTCGCAATATATGCGGCTTCAATACCAGCGTGACCGCCTCCAACAACAATGACATCGAAAGTTTTCATTTGTTCCTCAAACGAATTGTTCCACGTGGAACATTCTATTTTCCGATACAGAAGTTACCAAAAATAGAATTCAAGATTTGATCTGGCGAAACTATACCTATGAGTTCTGAAATACAATGCCCCAAGGCATTTAATTCTTGCGATAAAATCGCTACATCACTTTCATGAACCGTAAGTGACTGATAAGACGTAAGTACCTGACTTGTTTGCAATATTAATGACTTATGTCGATCCAACAAGATTGGTTTAGCAGCTGTTTCTTGTAAATATTTTTTATTCACAAGCGCAAAGATCTTTGTCTCCCAATCTACTGAAAAATCCTTCAAAGACATTGCCCCTGTAGGACCAAGATCTGGATATTGGGCTACCAATCTTTTACGAGCATCTTCATAACCCGGAAGATCCTGATGAGTGAAAAGGATGAGATCAAATTTATTATTCAGAAGTTCATCGAACCCATCGATTATTTCGAACGGATTTATGAGGAGAATTGAATAGAAACTTTGAGATAATTTCTTCTTCGTGCGCTTGATACCTTCACTCTCAATAAGATCTTGTGACTCTCGGATACCAGCGGTATCGATCAATTTATATTTTACTCCCTCAATCACGATGCTTTCTGCGAGGTAATCACGAGTTGTTCCCGCTTGTGCAGAGACAATCGCTCTCTCCTCGGAAAGGAGCAAATTGAAGAGTGAACTTTTCCCAGAATTCGGAAGGCCCGCGAGAACAATTTCTGGCTGCACAAGATTGTGCTCCATTGGTTGGACGCGTTTCACGAGTTGCTGGAATTTCTTCGCAAAGTTATTCAGGCTGTTGTTGAAATATTCTTTTGCCGCTTCCTCGCCTATGTCGTCTGAAAAATCGATCGATAATTCGAGTGAAGATTTATGGACCAAAAAGAGATCCCAAAGTTCCTGGTAAATCTCCTGAAGATTTCCGCTTAGGAGCGAAAGGCCTTGGTCCAGGGCATATCCGGAATTTGCATTCAGGAACAGATCAAGTCCCTCGACTTGAGAAAGGGTCAATTTCTTGTTTTTGAGGGCCCGGTAAGTAAACTCCCCCGGTTGGGCCACGCGGCACCCGGCATAGCTCACAAATAGCTCTAAAATGCGTTCTACATTGAGGGTATTCCCATGAACCGAGAGCTCCAGGATGTTTTCCCCGTTGTAGCTCTTGGGGCCGGCGAAATAAGTAAGGCAGATATCGTCCAAAGTCTGCCCCTGTAGGACCACGGAAGTGTAATACACTTTGCGTGGTTCTATAGGACCAGAATGAGTGAAGAATTTGCGGAATGAATCGAGATCTTTAAAACCGGATATTCGGATGACCGCTATCGCCGCGTTTGCATGCGTACTTGTGCTGCAAGCGATGATGGGATCATCCGAATAAAGAAACTTCATACAACGACTGGTGTGTTCTTCGACTTAGCGTTGAATACCATAACCTGCTGGATGATACCGAACAGAGTTGAGACGAAGATATAAAGTGAAAGTCCTGAAGGAAGATCTTTCATGATCACACCGAAAATAAGCGGCATGAACAACATCACCTTCTTCTGAACTGGATCAGTAATTGTATTCGGAGTCATCTTCTGCTGAAGGAACATTGCACCCGTCATAAGCACAGGTAGAACGTAGTAAGGATCTTTGTTTGAAAGATCTTGAATCCAAAGAATGAAGGGAGCATCTACGAGCTCAACAGCTGCGTGAAGAACCTTATAGAACGCGAAGAATACCGGCATCTGAAGAAGAAGCGGAAGACATCCACCAATAGGATTTGCGCCAGACTTCTTGAAAAGCTCCATTGATTCTTTCTGCATTCTCTGTGGATCGTCTTTGAATTTCTCTCTGATTTTTGTGAGCTCAGGCTGAACCAGCTGAAGCTTTTTCATCGAGACAAATGACTTGTACTGGAGAGGGAAAGTAATAATACGAATGAGAAGCGTAAGAAGGATAATCGATACGCCGTAATTCGGAATAAATGTATAGAAGAATTGAAGGCCTTTAAGAATCCAAACCGCGAAGAAGCCCCAAATACCAAAATCAACAGAACCATTCAGGTTGTGACCAAGGCTATTAAGGAAATTGTATTCTTTCTTCACATATACAATGTTGTAAGCAAGCGTGTTCTCAGCTTTGTTAGAGAACATTGAGAAAGTGTTATCTGCTCCATTCTTATAGATAAGGGCCGGAGCTTTTTCAAAATAAGTAGCAAATAAGTGGTAGTTGAAATCAATACCTGCCCACTTGATGGCACGGTCACCTGTCTCGTCTTCAGCAGGCTGAAAACGATTCAGTTCGTCAGTGTAAAACGCGAACACTCTCTCCTGACCATTCTCAAGTTTCTTAGCTTCAGTAGCGAATACGAAACGATACTTGAAAGGTTTCGGTGAAGTTGCATTGAACTGAACAACACCCTTATCAGTAAGAGTTGTTACAACAGTTGTTTCCGTAGCAGCATTGAAAAACTTGTTATCTGTATCAGTCTTAGCAAAACGAAGAGTCTGAAAACCGTTACCAAAATCGAACTCAACTCTCATTGGTTGCTTGTTTCCAACCATGTCGTTGAAGTTAATTCCTGCTTCATTATGAGTAACGTTTTTAACTGTAAGTGAATTATCGAAAGTCAGAGAAGCACCAGCACCTGAAACCGTAAATTCTTCTTCCGCTACAACTGGTTCTATAGGACCAGCCGCCGCTGCTGTTGCTTGAGTAGCGCCTACAGTAGCCGTACTAGTTTGCTCAGTTTTCACTGATGGTTCTATAGGACCAGAAGCTTGTTGTTTTGGTGGTGAAAAGTAGTATTGCCAG
>JBEIQF010000286.1:0-4452 GCA_040376635.1 Halobacteriovoraceae bacterium | reverse complement strand
AACCAGTTCGTGAGAAGTATGATGATCTCATGAAGAACAAAGATTACCTTGATGATCTTATGCATAGTGGAGCTGAGAGAGCTCGTGCACGCGCTAGTGTAACTTTGAACAATGTTTACAGAACTGTCGGACTTCCGAGACAATGAAATCATTCCTCTTCTTAGCAGGAATACTTTTTACAACTCTCTCGTTCGCTTATGAAGTCAGTCCTTTCAAACCCAACGTGGTTGATGACACCGGCACGCTTTCTGCTGAATCCATTGAACGAATAAATCAAAAAATTGATGAAGTAAAATCCCAGACCAAAGCATGGCCTGCGGTTTACGTCATTAATGATCTCGCCAATTACTCTATCGAAGAAGTGGCAGAAGACGTTTTTCGTAAATGGGCCCTGGGTAAGCAAGGCAAAGATAATGGACTTCTCATTTTGGTCGCTATTGCTGCCCGGGAAATGAGAATTGAAGTTGGTTACGGACTTGAAGGTGAACTCACAGATTTTTTCTGTAAGTCTGTCATCGTTTCTAAGATGGCCCCTGAGTTCAGAAATCAGAATTATGAAGGCGGCATTATCGCCGCACTTGAAGAGTCCAAACTAAAACTGAAAGGTGAATCAAAACTTGAAGAGTTGAATATTCCGGGTGAACCAGACTGGAGCGAAGCCATAACAAGATTGAAACTTTGGTTACTTTCAATCTGGGCACTTCCGCTTCTCATTTTTATTCCTGCCTTGATGGCCGCTGCAATCAAAAAACCGGCCCCTTATGTAGACATGATCAAAAATGGTAAGATCGGTTTCTGGTCTATCTTAATGGGAATCAGATCTGGAAAGCATATTTTCTTGAAGCTTTTTATCACCGTAAATCCGGGTGTTTTTATAGTGATATTCCCTGTCGTGTTCATGGAAGCAAAGACTTTGATGACATGGATTTTTAACATTCTCTGGGCAATCATGGTCTATGCTTATGCAAAAATGACTTTCAACTTCGCCAGAAGCTTATTTTCACCAGAGTATTATCTGAAAGAAAAAGCTAAGGACAGACTTTTAAAATATCAAAGTTCAAGAACTCCGGGCTCCGCCTATAAAATGTTCGGCCGGACTTATCATACTCCATCAAGAAGCTCGTCCTCCTCATCATCCTCTTCTCGTTCTTCCAGCTCAGGCGGCGGCAGATCTGGCGGCGGTGGTGCCTCTGGAAGATGGTAAATATTTAGAAGTCTTTTCAAAAAAATTAGGGATATAATTTCATCATCATTTCATGAGGGTGTTCTATGTTTCGAAGCTTTTTGCTTTTGACGGCTCTTCTTTCTTTCTCCTGCAACAAGCAGGATGGAAAAAAAGAAATCTGGATCTACACTTCACTTTATAAAGACACCATCGCAGACATGAATCCCAGGCTTGAAAAAGCTTTTCCCAATATAAAGATCAATTGGTATCAGGCAGGATCTGAAGAAATCGCGGCCAAGATCAATACTGAGCTTATCGCTGGCGTTCCCAAAGCTGATATTCTTATTTCTTCTGAACGTTTCTGGTACCAGGAATTATCCGACAGCGGGAAACTCGTCGCATGGAGGCCAGCACAGTTCAATAATTTTGAAGATGAATACAAAAATGAACTTGGTACGTTTCACATCGTTTCCATTCCTATCATGGCCATCGTTTATAACAATGAAGTCATCAGTGAAGCTGAAGCCCCAAAGAGCTTCAAGGATTTCACCAATCCAAAATATAAAGGTCTTCTGAATGGGGGAAGTCCGTTGGCATCAGGGACAGCTTTTACAACGATTCTTGCTCTTCAACAAAAATACGGTTGGGAGTATTTTCATGAACTCAAAAAGAATGGGTTTCTTTTTGATGGTGGTAATAGTGCTGTCATTAAGAGAATTCAGACAAAAGAAAGACCAATCGGATTTGTTCTTTTGGAAAACGTTCTTCGTTTTCAGAACGACGATAAACGCTTGAAGATCATTTATCCTGAGGATGGAGTAGTTACTCAATTCAATACAATGGGTATTCCTAAAAAAGACGGGCCGATGGAAGACACGATGAAACTGGCCGAATGGTTTTTCACGCAGGAAGGTCAGGAAGTCATGACCCGCTCATTTATGCATTCACCAGTGAAAGGATTTGCTCCTCCAGTGGGCGCTCCATCGCTGGCCGAACTTAAAGTGAAAGCTTTTCCGTGGACTGAAGACTTAATCAAAGTTCTCACCGAAAAGCGTTTTGATATCAAAGAGACTTACGTGGAGATCATGTTCAAATGAAAAAATTTGGTCTGATAGTTCTTTTAGTTTTTCTCTTTTTACTTTGTGTATACCCATTCGTGTTTCTGGGGCACTCATTTTCATTTGAGAATGGTCACTTTGACTTTGCCATCTACAAACGTGCCTTCACCAGTAAGATGACCATTCGATCATTCTGGAACACGATGTTCGTCTGTGGAACGACTGTCATACTAAGTACGTTTGTCTCAATTCCTCTTGCCTGGCTTTTCACAAGAACAAATCTGGCATTCAAAGGTTTTTGGAGAACAGTGTTTTGTCTTCCATATGCCATTCCGCCTTTTATTGGTGCCATTGCGTGGATCTATCTCGCGAATCCTTCCAATGGGTTATTGAAGCCACTACTTCCATGGATCAACATTTACTCGAAGACAGGCCTCATTTTTGTGATGAGTGCATTCTTCTATACATTCATTCTTATCAATTTGCTGTCTGCTCTGGAAAAGATTGATCCTTCGCTTGAAGAGGCTGCAAGAATTTCAGGAGCAAGCTCTTGGAATGTGTTTGCTAAAATTACCATTCCTCTTGTTGTGCCATCACTTATCTCAGGAATGCTTCTGGCCTTTCTTTCTGCCATCGCAAACTTTGGAATTGCTGCCTTGATCGGCAATGCTGCCGGTATCAGTATGATGACAACTCAAATTTTTATTTTCCAGAAGATGGCCTCATACACAGGACTTAAGCTGAGTGGTATTCTGAGCCTCGGCCTTCTCGTTATCGCCGCAGTCGTCTTCTACCTTGATCATATTATCAGTAAAAGATTTCGTTTCAGTCTTGTGACAGGGAAAGTTGCGCGACCAAGCCTGATTGACCTTGGATCAAGACAAGTCTGGGCGCAGTTTTTGTTGATTGGACTCTCAATCGTTCTTTTCATACTGCCAATCGGCGCTATCTTGATCGCAGCTCTTAGTAAGCTTCAAGGTGACAGGTCTTTATCAAATTTTGGATTTCAGAATTTTGTGACCATTTTCTCGAAAACAGATGAGACTTATAGAGCACTCGGTAACTCAGCTTATCTTGCGATCGGCGCGGCGGTGCTTTGCAGTTTACTAGGTTACTTTTTATCGCAAGCTGGTAAAACACTTCCTGGACGTCTGAATAAACTGAAAGAGGCGTTCATCGCTATTCCTTATGCTGTTCCAGGAACTGTTCTGGCCCTCAGTTTAACGTTAACAACTCTTTCGCTGAAACTTCCTCTCTATAACACACTTGGAATTATCATGCTGGCGTATATGGCGAAGTTCCTGAACTTTTCCTATCGCATTATCAACGATGGTGTTTCACAAGTTGATCAGACACTCATTGATGCTGCTCATGTCGCTGGTGCGAACTCATGGCAGACGTTCTACCGAATTTGGATGCCGATCCTGCGTCCATTTCTCATGGCCTCGTTCTTTCTTGTGTTCATGCCTGCATTCTCTGAATTAACGATGTCTGTGCTTCTCACAGGACCGGGCAATGAGACAATTGGTACTCTTATCTTTCAATTACAGGAATATGGGGATGCATCGGGCGGGGGAGCAGCTGTGCTGGCCTTTTGCGTCCTGATTTTGATTATTGTTCTGAATGCTACATTAAAAATTTCGACGAAAGGGAAATACGGTCTATGAGCGCTGTAGAATTTAAAAATGTTTCAAAAGACTATCAGGGTAATCAGATTCTTAAAAATATCTCGTTTAAGATCAATGATGGTGAATTCGTTTCCTTTCTCGGCCCGTCTGGTTGTGGGAAAACAACTTCATTAAGAATGGTTGCCGGACTCGAAAAAAATAGCAGTGGCGAGATTCTCATTGGGAATGAACTGATTTCTTCTCCTGAGAAAGACATCTTTCTACCTACAAAAGACAGAAAGCTCGGAATGGTCTTTCAGAGCTACGCTATATGGCCTCACATGAATATTTTTGAAAACGTCGCTTTCCCTCTCAGAATGATGAAAACATCTGAGTCTGACATCAAGTCAAAAGTCGAAGAAGTGCTGAGTCTCGTTGAACTTGGCGGCCTTTCTGAAAGAATGCCTAATACTCTCTCTGGTGGACAACAACAGCGTGTAGCGCTTGCCCGCGGACTTGTAGCACGTCCAAGAGTCTTGCTACTCGACGAACCTCTTTCAAATTTGGATGCAAAACTTCGTGAGAAAATGAGAAGGGATATTCGCCAGATCCAGCAACATTT
>JBEIQF010000316.1:0-3934 GCA_040376635.1 Halobacteriovoraceae bacterium | reverse complement strand
TACGTACTAAAACAGGAAGACATCACAGCTGTTAAAGAAGCACTCGTTAAATACAAATCACCGATCATCATTAACTACAATGATGATGATTACTGGCACGTCGTTTTGATTGTCGGCTATGACGATAGAGTGAAAGGCCAGTGTTATGAGATTGATAAAGAAGAATGTAACAAGCGCGGTTCATTCTACGTCCGCGATTCAAACGGTAAACGCTTTGAGGCCCGCGCCTACAACTGGTTCCTCTATCGAGCGAACGCAGCTGCAGTCGTTAAGCTTAAAGAATAATCAGATTATTTTTGCTGAAGAAGACTGAAGAACTCAGCACGAAGCTTAGAATCTTCCTTGAATTTACCATCCAGAGCAGATGTCATCATCGATGCATTTGCTTTCTTAGCTCCACGACACGTTAAACAGCCGTGAGAACCTTCGATCACAACCATTACACCTGCTGGCTTCAATTCCTCTTTGATTGAGTTCATAATGCCATAACACATGCGTTCCTGAAGCTGTGGTCTCTGAGCGTGCATATCAACGATATGAGCAAGTTTAGAAAGGCCCACAACACGTGACTGATCACCTTTCGATGTATCAGGGAGGTAGCCCACATGCGCTTTACCGATAAAGGGAAAGAAGTGGTGAGAACAAAGGGATGTATAGTCGATATCCTTGAGGATAATCACTTCGTTATAGTTTTCGGCCGGAAAAGTTGTTGAGAAGATTTCTTTTTGATCAGTCCCAAGACCTGCACAGATTTCAAGAAGAGCTCTCGCCATGCGATTAGGACTTCCCACGAGGTTCTTGTCTTCAAGATCAAGATTCGGGAAAGCAAGTTTAAGGCCTTTGAGAACCTTATCATAACCTTCTGACATCATTTCGCGGGCAGCGTTCAATTCAAGAGCACGTTTCTTATAAAGAACAAGTTCCTTATCGAGAAGTGCCTCAGGATCTTTTGCAGAAGCAAGTTTACGGGCAAGATCTTTGTTAAAAGATGTTTCAAAAGACATGGTCAACTCCATTAAATTTATGGGCTGAACATACCCTAAAGGACAGGGTTTTGCCGCTACTTTATGTGATTTTTACCCGGTTAAAGCTCCACAATTGATAAATGACCGTTGGTTTCGAGGGTTGCAAGCTTCACTTTACGGAGTTCATCGACCCCACCGGCCCGCATAGCTCGATAAAGCTCCTGTTCGGTGATCTGTTCCTTTCTCATCATTTCAGAATCTGGAACCCCGTTCGTCACAATCACTTTGGGGACCCCATCCAGAAGACGCTCAAGTTTATGTGAACGAAAAGTGAGCTTATCGATAATTGTATCCCAGGCAAGAAACGTTAAAATGACTATCATCCCACCAAAAATACTCATCTCGGTACCAATGAGTGAATTCTGAACAGCTTCCGAGATGAATAACAACAAGACAAAATCAAATGTTGTCATCTGACCCATATGTTTTTTGCCCCAGATTTTTATACAGAGGAACATGAAGAAGTAGATGCATGACCCGCGGATGACGAGTTCATACCAAGGTGTTGTTAATGTCCACATGGGAGCCTCCTTGCCAGAAAATTTTAGCATGAAGGCAAAAAAAAAGACTGACGCGAATCACTGCTGGACCTTTGAACGTTTTTAATGATCGCCGGTCTTGTCTGTGATTGAACTCCGAGTGACAGAGTTCAGGTCAGTCTTTTAAACAAGAACACCATCCGAAGATGGTGTTCTTTAAATCCGGTTATGTAATGAAACAATATTAACTTTGCCCTTCCGTTATTATAAATCTACTCCTGTAAATCTATGCTAACTTCATAATGGGCTGGTTACCCGGACAAGACCATCTTATCAAAACCAGCTCCTCACATGAACTTAAACTTTTATCAAGAAAGTGTAGCGAAGTTTTTTACTTCAACTTGTTTTCAGTCTTGTTTGCTTCTTATCTGATAACATTTTTTCATGAGTACTGTTGAAGTTGGAATTTCAGGCTGGACTTATGATGGATGGAGAGGAACTTTCTATCCGCCAAAACTATCGCACAAAAAAGAATTAGGATTTGCTTCACGAGAACTACCTACAATAGAAATTAACGGTACATTTTATTCTCTTCAACGTCCTTCAAGTTATCAGCGTTGGTATGAAGAAACTCCTGACAATTTTATTTTTAGTGTTAAGGCGAATCGATATATTACACATGTCAAAAAACTGAATGACATTGAAATTCCAATGGCGAATTTCTTTGCGAGCGGTCCCCTTGCTCTCAAGGAAAAGCTAGGCCCTTTTCTCTGGCAATTTCCACCATCAATGAGTTTTGATCCTGACAAATTCGAAGCCTTTCTTCGTTTACTTCCCAAAGATTTCAAGGAAGCTGCAAGGCTTGGTAAGAAGGCAGAAATTCCTAAGGTGAGACAGTATTTAAAAGTTAAAAAAAATTTCAAACTAAGACACGCAGTCGAAGTTAGGAATAACTCATTTCTTAATCCCTGGTTCATTGAACTTTTACGGCAATACAACGTTGCTATCGTCTTTGCAGATACTGCAGGACGATGGCCGTACTTTGAAGATATCACCGCTGATTTTATCTATGTGCGGCTGCATGGAGACGAAGAACTTTACGTCAGCGGCTACGATGAAAAAACGCTGGATTTCTGGTCTGATCGAATCAGGAAATGGCGAATGGGATATGAAGCTAAAGATAAACTTACGATGACTGATGATCCGATCACACATATAGAAAGAGATGTGTATGTTTACTTCGATAATGACGCCAAAGTCAAAGCGCCGGTCGATGCTAAAGGACTCATACATCGCCTCGAAGGAGAACATCATGTGGTTCTATAAATTACTCCTCCTCCTCGCTTTGATCGCTACCTGGATTCCTAGAGAATCAAAGGCGTTTTCAAGTGCTTCCTTTGAACAAGGTTCACATTCAATTCTGATTGATTATGAAGAGCCTGAAGAACAGGAAGAAGATGAGTCTGAGGAATTAGCTGCTTAAAAATCACCCGGAGCACACTGAAGGACAACTAGTCCTTCGGCCCTCCACATATCGACTACTTTTTGCCTGTCATCCAGGACAAAGAGAACTGAAAACTTATCGCGAATTTCTTTTTCAAAGATTTCCAGTTTAATAATCGTATCAGACCTGAAGTCCTTATCTTTTCTCATAAAGAGATGATGATAAGGCACGTCGAATTTTTTGAGCCACTCTTTTGTCTGTTTTTTGAGTTTGTCGGTTCTGCCCGATACAAGAATGATCTGGTGGTCCTCTTGAAAACGAACGAGAATTTGACGACACCATTCGTGCAAGTCGTCTGTTTCGATCGTTTTGTTGAAGCTGTCCCAGTCTTTCTTTTTACCCTGCAAGTGTATTAAGCGCACACGGATATCGGCAAGTGTTCCATCAAGATCACAAATAATTGCTTTTGGTTTCATACTTTAAAGTACACGAATTCTCCTGAAAATTAAAACAGCAAGTCCACTCGCGATCGCAACTGACTTAAAAATGCCCTTGCGTTCAGAAACTTCAGTGTAAAGACTGGACTGCATGACATGTCCTGGAAAGTTTCCTTTCTCTTCCCCTTCCTTGGTGGGAGCAACAAATAAGTTTCCAGCATCGCCGTGCTCACGGTCTGATAACTTCTTATCTGTAGACTGATTTTTTTCGGAGAAGTTTCTCGCCATGTATTTGTCGGCAAGAGATGGCGCCCATCGGTCAAGGAATGGGAACAAGAATGCGCCTGCACCTATCCCTAGCTCACGAGTCGGTTTAACCGCACATCGAAGAATGGCCTTTGCCACAACGTCAGCTGAGTAGACTGGTGATTGATGAACAGGCTCACCAATATGTGAACGGGCATGTTCAGTGTAAGGAGTATCAATCGCCGAAGGCATAATCAGAGTGACCTGAATGGGAAATTTATCGGCAATCACTTCTCTTCTTAG
>JBEIQF010000027.1:0-17015 GCA_040376635.1 Halobacteriovoraceae bacterium | reverse complement strand
GGTCAAGACGTAGCTAACAAAGAGAAGGGCGGTATCTTTAACGTTACAAAAGGTATGCAACAGGAATTCGGCAAGCACCGTGTATTCAACGGTCCAATCGCTGAAGACTATATCCTTGGTACAGCGAACGGAATGTCTCGCTTTGATCAGGAAAAAATCCGCATCGTAGTTGAGGGTGCAGAGTTCGCAGATTACTTCTGGCCAGCAATGGAACAGATGGTTGAGACATCACACGATTACTGGAGAAGTAATGGTGCGTTCTCTCCAAACGTAACTGTACGTATCGCTTCTGGTGGTTACATCGGTGGTGGTCTTTATCACTCACAAAATATCGAAGGTACTCTTTGTACACTTCCTGGTATCCGCGTAGTTGTTCCAGCTTTCGCTGACGACGCTGCAGGATTACTAAGAACAGCTATGCGTTCTCGCGGCTGTACTGTTTACCTCGAGCCGAAATCTCTTTATAACGCTAAATACGCTATGACTCCGGTTCCGGAAGATTTCGAAGTTCCATTCGGTAAAGCACGTGTTCGTCGCGAAGGTACACACCTTTCGATCATCACTTACGGAAATACAGTTCACTTCTCACTTGAAGCTGCTGAAGCTCTTGCTAAAGAAGGCTACGAAGTTGAAGTTCTCGATCTACGTTCACTTAACCCGCTTGATTACGATGCTATCGTTGCAACAGTTAAGAAAACGCACAGAGCACTTGTTGTTCACGAAGATAAAGTCTTCGGTGGATTCGGTGGTGAGCTTGTTGGTGTGATCAATGAGCGCGCTTTCGAATTCCTTGATGCTCCGGTGAAACGTGTTGGTTCAACATTCACTCCGGTAGGATTTAACCGTATTCTTGAAAGAGCTACTCTTCCTGATACGACGAAAATTTTGAATGCTGCTAGAGAGCTTTGTCAGTACTAAGAATGAATTTGATGAGGGGCCTTCGGGCCCCTTTTTTTTTGGCAAAACACAGATCGTAAAAGAAGTTCTCGTCGTTTATTTCCTATCATTCACATATCGGGGCTCGAACTTGACCTTGCAGATCCTTCGGATCTACTGCGGTTATTTGTTCTAAGAAAAGGTGGGGGGTTCGAGAGAACCCCCCACCTTTTCCCCCAAAATTCTCCGTGGGCGGTTCACCGCCGAGGACAAATCCGAAGCAGTGAAGGCCGTAGAAAGAGGAGAAGGGTTGAGGATTAATATACGGTAGTTGTATCAAAACTTGCTGCCTCAATCCCCACCATTCCAGCCACTTACCCCATATATAACATTTTCATAAAGCATAGCGTTGGCCGGCACTTAAGTGTATATTCCGCCCACTTTTAATCCCCCAAGGAGTATCTATGAAAAAAATCTTACTAGCGGGAGTAGCACTTCTATCGATGAATGCTTTCTCTCAGTCGTACTTGATTCTTAATAACGGTGTAACTCTTACGACAGATAAAGCTGGATTCGTTTATGACTTCGGTCATTTCCGTGTTCCTTATAAAGTGACTTTAAACGGTGGTCAGTTCCACGTTGAAGATAAGAAACTTTCAACTGTTGATACAGCTGGATTCCTTTACGAAAAAACGATGAAGGTTGAAAAAGTTAAGGGTAAAGGTATCAATTATTTCATCACTGATGATAACCACCTTGTGACTATCGATTCGAAAGGTTTCTTCTACGAGTTCGATAAAGAAGATAAAGTGTTTAAGAAAGCAGTCGCTTTCGGTGGTAACTTCTTCCTCGTAAAACCTGATGATAAAAAAGCTATCGTTGATCTTTATACAATCAACGACAAAGGTAACTACTTCAAGATGAACGTTGCTGGTTTGAATCCATTCGATATCGTTTCTATCGGTGGTAACTTCTTCCAGTCTCGCGCTGGTGTTACTTATACAATTTCAAAAGATGGTTTAGTATTCCCTAAAGCTGAGCAGAAAGTTGCTCCTGTTAAAAAAGCTGGTGGTAACTTCTTCATCGATTCAGCTGGTCTTCTCTTCACAGTTTCAGAAGAAGGTTTCTTGATGCTGCCGGTTCTTCCAGCGAACATCAAAGTTGCTGACGTTCAGAAAGTGGGCGCGAACTACATGATCGATTCTGAAGGCCGTATTTTCGTTGTTGATAAAGTGGGTAACATCACTGAAAGAACAGTGAACCACGATTTGAGATCTGCTAAGATTCTCTCTCTTTAATAAAATCTTTTTCACATCTAAGGGGCCGCGCAGGCCCCTTTTTTTTTAACACACTCCCATCAGCACATTCAGTCACCTTAAGGAAACACAGGGCCATTCAAGCTCTTAACTCAGCTCTACTAATTTCACGCCGGACTCTCGTAATCAAAATGATACTGGACTATAGTCGCTCTGCTTTTACTACACGAGAAGGAGATATTCGGTATGAAAAAGATCTTATTTGCAATCCTGGCTGCACTTTCACTAAACGCTTTCGCACAATCTTACGTCATCATGGATAACGGTATCGTTCTTACGACTGATACGAATGGATACGCATACGACTTCGGTCACTATGCTTTCCCTCAGAAAGTTGTTTTGAAAGGCGGTACATACTTCGTTGAAGAGGGTGGCATTCTCGCTACTATCGACGAAAACGGATTACTCTACCGAAAGTACGAGCTTATTCCAGAGAAGATTATTGGGAAAGGCATGAACTACTTCGTCTCTTCAGAGGGCTTTCTCTATGCTATCGACAGAAAGGGGTTTGTGAAAGTCACAGAATCTGTGCTTTATAAAAACGCTGTAAACTTCGGTGGTAACTACTTCACTGTTGCTGTTGATGAAGCAAAAACTCAACTTGAACTATATATCGTAACTGCTGAAGGTGTTGCTGTTAAAGCTGAGAACCCAAGCCTTCGCGTGAAAGATATCATCGCTTACGGCGGTAGCTACGTGATGAATAACCGTGGAGTTGTTTTCACATTCGCTAATACTGGTGTGATCACTGCTCGTGATGAAGTTCGTGTTGGGATCCTTCAGAAGAAGGGTGGTAACTACTTCATCGATTCATCTGGTTTCTTCTTCACTGTTTCTGAATCTGGCGAACTTCTCATGCCAGCTCTTCCGATCAACATGAAGATCAATACGGTTCTTAAACTTGGATCTAACTACTTCATTGATCAGTCAGGGAAATTCTTTGTTGTCGATAAGAATGGCCAGGTTTATGAGCGCTCATTCCGCGATCATGATTTCAAATTAGCTAAGATTATCTCTCTATAAATGAGAAGGGCCGCTTTCGCGGCCCTTTTTTATTGAATCAATTTTAGATTATTACTGATGTCTTTGAGTTCTTTCTTCGCTTTCTCGAGTCCGTCCCACTCATCAATCACGACTACATCATTCTCTGGTCCTAATTCCTTCTTAAAGAGCGAAATAAAGCTATCAAGCTCTGATGGCATAGTCTCACGGACGATCATGATATAGATTGGCTTATCGAAGTTTTGGCCTACGATTACGCGGCTTGAAACTGCTTCTGAAGCTTTGAGGTTTGCGGTGAGAAGACCGTCCAGAAGATAGTCGATTTCCCCATAGTGAGGATTGGATGTATCGGTCTCATCTTTCGTAAACCAGATGATTCCAGTCGTAAGGGGAGTAACAAAACTCTTCAGATCACTCATTACGGTTTAGTTCTTGTTTGAACACGTTATCAAGAATTCCGTTAAGAAATCCTGCTGACTCTTTTGTTGAATACTTTTTGCCAAGTTCAATAGCTTCGTTGATCACAACTTTACCAGGAACGTCTGGCTGGTATTTAAGTTCGTAGATAGCAAGGATGAAAATCGTATGCTCGATCTTAGAGATACGAGAAAGTTTCCAGTTCTTAAGATACTTAACAAGAATCTCTTCAAGCTCTTCGTGAGTCTTTAAAATTCCTTTCACAAGAGTTGCCACATAAGCTTGCGCTTCAGGCTTCAATTCGATTCCAAGAGTCTGCTTAAAATCCTGAACGCGTTCGAAGATTTCAACTGAATCGATTTCTTTTTTCTGTTCTTTGAAAGCAGGTAATTGAAAGTGATAAAGAAATTGAAGGCAGAATTCACGTGCCTCGTGCTTAATACTCACGGCTGTCGTCCTTAGTTATCGCTTGCGGATTGATTTTGAATTGATTGAATTCATCGTGCTTAAGTTCATTTACGAACTCTTCAACGTCCTGGAACTTTCTGTAAACTGCTGCGAAACGGATGTACGCAACAGGATCAAGATGACGAAGATACATCATAACGAGGTTACCCACGTCTTTTGTATGCACTTCTTTATCAGAGATATCGAGAATCGCTTTTTCGATGTTGTTGATAATTCTTTCGACTTGAACGGCAGAAATCGGACGTTTCTCAACGGCCTTTTCGATACCTTTCAAAATTTTATCTTGCTTGTATGGTTCGCGACGACCGTCACGCTTAATCACCATCGGCATTGAGAGTTCGACTGTCTCGAAAGTCGTGAATCTTTTCTGGCAGGCCTCACATTTTCTGCGACGACGAATTGTTGAACCTTCTTCAAGGTTTCGTGAATCGAGAACTTTTGTGTCGGGAGCTGAACAGTAGGGACATTTCATAATGCAGTCCTAAACTATATCTTGTGTATATTACGTCCGTTTTTATCACTTTTGGAACAAGATAGGAAGCTAAATAGCTGATATGAGGGTCGTACTAATTCGAGAATATTCTGCGAAATTTCAATATTTTGGACCCTTGGTTGTGGGAATTTTGGAAGTTTGCTACGCTTTTTAAGAATGAAAAGGTGGAGAGGGTGGCTAGACCCTCTCCTAAAACTTTTACTGCATTCTTAGTACCACAGCGAGCTGTAGAATAAGCATGATAAGTAAAAGTACCCTCTGCATTTCTTCCATTGAAAATCCTTTGTTCAAGGCGCCCATCCATTGGGCGCATGGAAGACTCCCGCTGAATAATCCCTCCAGGATTCATCCGTCTCGAACTGCATCTCTGAATTTTAGTTTTCTTCTGAACTGAAAAGTGAAAGCCTAGTTGTATGTCGAATAAGAACTACTTTTTAGATCCTGCTCGGGCCGCTGTTTATCATGAATCGCGACCATCGTTTCATGCTGAGGCCCTGACTTATTTTCATCAAGGTAAGGCCGAAATCATTTATGATTCTGCTCTTGATGTAGGATGTGGAACTGGTCAGTCGTCAGTTGCTCTCGCTGAATGGTCAAAGAATGTAACAGCGATTGATAACTCTCAATCGATGCTCAATAACGCTGTTTCAAAATCCAATATCATTTATCAGCTCGCCGACGCAGAAAATATGCCGTTTGCTGAAAACTCCTTTGATCTCGTTTTTGTTGCCTCTAGTTTTCACTGGTTTGAGAAGAGAAAATTTTTAAATCAGGTGAAAAAAGTCCTGAGGAAAAAGGGAAAGTTTTTAATCTACGATTCTTATGTGCACGAAGGCTTATCAAAAGAGTTTCAACGTGAGTTTGGTGAGCGATTCCCCAGACCGTTTCACGATGTGAGAATTGTTCAGGGGGAGTTGGAATTTTTTGACATGAAATTTGTTCAGCTTCATCAGTTTAATTTTCCAACTGAAATGACGATTCAGGACATCATCAAATACTTTTATAATCTCAGTAATGTGAGTGCTGCCATTGAAAATGGTGAAAGTGCGGACTCAGCCTTGAAAGCCGTGGAAGAGCTTGTGAAGAAGCATCTCACTGGATCAAAGTTTGTTTTTCAGGTTTGGTTGTCAGAAATTATCAAGCCGTAGCGCAGGCTTCCTTGAAAGAAGGAAGTTGCATAATGAATGTCGTTCTATCTGAGCACGAATCAAGTACCAGATCTCCGTTATGCTCTCTCATGAGTCCATGAGAAATACTCAAACCTAAACCTGTTCCTTTACCAATTGGTTTTGTTGTGAAGAAAGGCTGAAAGAGTTTATCTTGCAGAGCTTTTGGAATTGGTTCCCCGCCGTTAATAACGTGAATCATGACAAGATCATCATTTACCGAGAACGAAAGACGGACGAATCTTTCTTCTTCGCGTGTTTCATTTTCCAGAGCATCTTCTGCATTCTTAATAAGATTGATAAGGACTTGTGACATGTGAATCGGATGGCATTCAATCTTTGCTTCTGGAATCGGATCAATCTGGAGTTTGATCTGTCTTGCTGCCAGAAGTTCAGAGCAGAAATTATTCGTGTCCTCGATGATCTCTTTTAACGTTGTCACGACCCGTGGATTATTATCAGATTGCTGAGAGAAGTGACGAAGACCATTGATGATTTTTGTCACACGATCGATTGACCCCAAAGTCTTGGACGAAAGGTTCAAAATCAAATCCGGATTCGCCTCACCACGTTTAATGATTCTTTCAATTTGCTGGATGCTTCCCGAGATAATAGCGAGTGGATTATTCACTTCATGCGCGATTCCCGCAGACATCTCACCAAGAGCTGCCAGTCGCGAAGTGTGCACAAGTTTTGTTGTCTGGTTAATGAGGGCTTCCTGGCTTACCTGAAGTTCTTTATTCGTGTTTTCAAGATCAAGCTGATAACTGAATCTTTGCATGAGTTGCGTTCTAAAATCTTTGAACTGCCTCATCTGGTAAATGAAGTACATTAAGTAAATTGGAATCAGCGGAAGAGCGTTTATGCCTTCATGACGATAGAGCCATGTGATGATTCCAATTTGTGGAAGCAAGAGCATGAACTGAAAGGGAAGAAATAAAATAGCATCATAGGAAAGTGTGACGAGAGAAGCTGCAATAAATCCAGCAAGCATCGTCGTGACGACAATAAAATGAGTGCCGGAAAGTTTCAGTTCAAAAGAAGCGAAGTTGAAGGCCATGGACCAGGCGAGAGCATTGATCCAGATATAGGCCACCATGATCTTCCAATTTCTGGAGCTAACATATTTTTGAGCATTGATAGTTTTAATGAGACGAAGACGGAGAAGGGATACAATAAAAACCACCGCCATGCTGGCCTTGATAATCCAGTCAAATTGAGTACAACCGAAAGCGTAGAAGAAAATGAAAATACTAAATACGGCAAATGCAGCTGAGCTTTGCTTACTTTTATAAGCGACTTCGAGACGTAGAAGATTTTGAAGCTGGAGATCTTTGAGAAGCATGAGAACATCTTATCGAGATTCTCATGCTGGAAGTATTAGAATAATCTTAATTTTTCTTTTTTTCCGAACCACAGTGGCCCTCTGTCCACGTTTTGTGACCCTGGCACTCAGCTTCGCATGAGTTGCCGTAATTGTTCCCACCTGCACATACCGGTCTGAAGATCTTCATGCAGTAGCAGTTTTTGACTGTATATGGAGACTTGCCTGGTTTAACGTCCATTGCTTCTGCAGCTGCTCCCGTGTGAGGAGCTGGAGTCGTTGCAACTGGTTCAGCAGGTTTTTCTTTCGTTGAACAAGAAATAACGAAGGCAAGGATCAATAGGTATTTCATTTCAATTCCTTATTTATAAACCGGGAACTTCGTACAAAGTTCATGAACAGTGTTTTTCACTTCTTTAAGAGCTGACTCGTTAGTCGGGTTCTTAAGAGCTTTAACGATAAGTTCGGCCATGATTTTAGTTTCTGCTTCCTTGAATCCTCTTGTTGTCACAGCAGGTGTACCGAGACGAACACCAGAAGTTACAAACGGAGAACGTTTATCATTTGGAACCATGTTCTTGTTACAAGTGATATCTACCTTCTCAAGAATCTCACCAGCTTCTTTACCTGACATGTTCACAGAATCAGTTTTTACAAGCACAAGGTGATTGTCTGTTCCGCCCGAAACAAGTTCGATGCCGTGATGAAGAAGAGTGCTCGCAAGCATCTTCGAGTTCTTGATCACTTGTTCCTGATACGTTTTGAATTCTGGAGAAAGAGCTTCTTTGAAAGCTACTGCCTTACCGGCAATCACGTGCTCAAGAGGTCCACCTTGAATTCCAGGGAAGATAAGAGAGTTGAATTTTTTTCCAAGCTCTTCGTTGTTTGTCAGAATCAATCCACCACGAGGACCACGAAGAGTTTTGTGAGTTGTTGAAGTCACAACATCAGCATATTCCATCGGAGACGGGTGAAGGCCAGCTGCTACCAATCCAGCAATGTGGGCCATATCAACGAAAAGAATCGCGCCGACAGATTTTGCAATCGTTGCGAATTTTTCGAAATCAATGATTCGTGGATAGGCAGAAGCACCAGCAAGAATCATTTTTGGTTTTTCTTTTTTCGCGATGTCTTCAAGAGCATTGTAATCAATCTGCTCAGTGCGAGGATCTAGTCCATAGTGAAGAGCTTTATATAGTTTGCCTGAGAAGTTTACCGGTGAACCGTGAGTAAGGTGTCCGCCTTGAGCGAGATCCATACCAAGGAATGAATCACCATGATTCATCATGGCCATGTAAACGGCCATGTTCGCACCTGAACCAGAGTGTGGCTGAACGTTGGCATATTTGGCGTTGAAGATTTTTTTCAAGCGATCAATCGCTAGTTGTTCAATCTCATCAACGAATTCACAACCGTTGTAGTAACGCTTCTTCGGATAACCTTCAGCGTATTTATTTGTGAGGCATGAGCCCTGAGCTTCCATCACTGCTTTTGAACAATAGTTTTCAGAGGCGATGAGTTCGAGACCCATTTCCTGGCGGTTCTGTTCTTTTTGAATCCAACCTAAAACTTCTGGATCGATCGATTCGAGGTGTTTCGACATGTGTGGCTCCTTAATACCCATTATTTTATGATTTTCAGGGGTTAAGTGCCTACTGATTTCAATGAGTCATCGAAGTTTGTAAGAAGTACTCTAACGGATTGAATCCCTTAGAAGGAATGATATATTGCGGTGCATTATGGAAGTTTACATCCTGATTTTGATCCTCTCCGTGGTTCAATCGCTCTTTGGAGTGGGTCTACTTCTGTTCGGAACTCCCATCATGCTTCTCATGGGACATGAGTACTCTGAGGCCTTGATGTATCTTCTTCCTGCGTCAGCTGCTTTAAGCTGGAGTCAGGTGAAAGATCTTCGCCATGAAAAACTTAACGGTGGCTATCGCAAACTTTTCTTTCTGATCTGTCTTCCTCTTCTCGTTATCGGGATGCTGGTTGCAACGAAATTCGACGTTAAACATGAAATCAAAATTTTCGTAACACTCATGCTGGTGATCGCTTTTATCATCAGAACCAATAGTGGCTTCCGTGAGAAGCTTCAAAGTGCGATGAAAAAACACCTTCCGGGCGCAGTGGCGGCAATGGGTTTAATCCATGGTCTTTCCAACATGGGTGGGTCAATACTTACTCCGCTTGTTTCATCACTCTATAAAGAAAAAACAAAACAGCTCGCAGCAGTGAGCTTTGATTATGCTTTCATGGCCTCGCTTCAGCTCATCGTTCTGGTCTTCATTAAAGGGGAAGCGTTCCATTCTAAGTTCCTTATTGGTGCTGCTATTTCACTCTCAATCCGCTACCTGATTGGAAAAAGAGTGTTTGCGTTTACTTCTGAGACTAACTACCAGAAGCTCCTTAACGGCTTTATCCTCGCTAATGCCTTGTTACTAGGAATTAACCTCTTTAATTAAGTGTCTAATCTTTTTACACCCCTTGTAGATTTGTCCTCCCATCGCCCGTAGCTTCGAAAAAACGTACATAATGTCGGCATGAAACTACTTTTGATCACAATGACTTTTCTCATCTCGATGTCTACACGTGCTGATTTCGTATCAGTGGTGGACCTGGTGAAATCAAAGAACTGTGAAATCGAACTTACAAGACCACTCGTCATCATGAAAAAACAGATGGCAGCTACTTCAAACTCGATTGAGTTCAGAGCAAATTTCCTGAATCGCGAAAGCAATACGGTGATTCCAAAAGGGACTCTGATCAAAGTGAAGAGAGCAAATCGCGTGGGCATTTATTTCGAAGATATCTTCTTGCACAGACTATGTGTGATCGAAGGAAATCTTTGTGCTGACCTTGATCGCATGACAAAACTTGATCTTGAATACCAATCTAATAACGGTCTTAAACTTAATTGTAAGGGGAAAAAATGAAAGCTCTTTTCGCACTAGTACTAGTTGTAGCATCTCTAACTGCATCTGCTCAGTCACGTCGTGATGACAGACTTGATGGCCGTATCATCTTCCGTGATGGTCGTTCAACAGTAAGAATCTCAGTTAATGAAAGAAATGATGTTAACCTTCGTATCCGTATGCTTGAAGAAGCAGTACGTGATCTACAAGCACAAGTATATGACCTTCGTGATGCTGAACCTCGCACACGTATCGTAACAACTCACGTTTGTTCAATGAGCACTTCGTTCAATGGAACATTCATCGGTAAAGCTTCTTCAAGAGTTGAAGCTGAAGCAGTGACTCGTCAAAACTGTAACCGTTCACGTGAATCATTCTGTTCATCTAACCGTGTAAATTGTGAAGTCGTTCAGGAAGAAGTAGCTTTCTAAGGATTAGAAAAAATACAAAAAAAAAGCCCCTCGTAAGAGGGGCTTTTTTTATTCAGCTTTCTTGAAGAGAGTCGAAGAGTTCGTCCCACCAAAACCAAACGAGTTATTAAGCGCATACTTAATGTCACGTTTCTCAGCT
Organism: Halobacteriovoraceae bacterium; assembly: GCA_040376635.1. Classification (GTDB taxonomy): domain Bacteria; phylum Bdellovibrionota; class Bacteriovoracia; order Bacteriovoracales; family Bacteriovoracaceae; genus Peredibacter. The sequence continues at coordinate 6,468 of JBEIQF010000027.1, read as the reverse complement.
TTGTTCGGAACATAGTAAAGATCACATTCAGGATCTTGCTTCTCAAGGTTGATCGTCGGAGGAAGCATTCCTGTTTCAAGTGCTTTGATACAGAAAATAGATTCCAATCCGCCGGCAGCACCAAGTAAGTGACCCGTCATGGATTTCGTTGAAGATACAGCAAGTTTGTAAGCGTGTTCGCCGAAAACTTTCTTGATCGCGCCTGTTTCAGCCGCATCACCAAGCGGAGTCGAAGTTCCGTGAGCATTGATATACCCAACTTCTTCTTTCTTCACGCCGGCCATATCAAGAGTCTGCTGCATACAAATCATCGCACCAGCACCTTCCGGATGTGGAGCTGTGAAATGGTGAGCATCTGAACTTGCACCGAAACCAACGATTTCTGCAAAGATCTTAGCACCACGAGCTTTAGCTTTTTCATAGTTCTCAAGAATGATCACACCAGCACCTTCACCCATCACGAAACCATCACGATCTACATCGTAAGGACGTGAAGCGCGAGAAGGTTCTTCATTACGCTTAGAGAGTGCTTTCATTGAAGCGAACCCTGCAATTGTATATCCAGTGATAACAGCTTCAGTACCACCAGTGATCATAGCGTCCTGACGGCCGAGCATGATTTCAGTAGCAGCGATTCCAAGCGCGTGAGCACTTGAAGCACAAGCAGAGGCCACAGCGAAGTTAATGCCTTTGAAACCCCATTTAATCGAAATGAGACCTTCAGGCATATTCGGAATCACAGAAGGAATGAAGAAAGGAGACACACGACGTGCACCTTTTTCCAAAAAGATCTGGTGATTCTTTTCAATGTGCGGGAATCCGCCAAGACCTGTACCGAAAACGATACCGATTTTTTCCATCGCGTATCCTGCTTCGAGAAGTTTTGATTGTTTCAAAGCTTCATCCGTACAGTGAAGTGCGTATTGGTTGAAAAGGTCGAAACGATCCTGATCTTTTGGATCCATCAGATCAGGGTTTAGTTTGAAGTTTTTAACTTCTCCGCCAAACGTTACCGGCCAGTTTTCTGTGTTTTGATTTTGTAGTGTTGTGATTCCAGATTTACCAGCAAGAGCATTTGCCCAAACTTCATCCAGATTGTTTCCAAGGCCACACATGGCGCCCATGCCTGTTACGGCAACTCTGTTAAATTTCATATTTAACTCCTAAAACAAAAACGGCCACCAGGGGTGGCCATTTAAGCAGTGCCACCTTTCGGTGGCTTTTAAAAGGTCTAATTAGTGAGATTTAGCTTTTAAGTAAGTAACCACGTCGCCGATCGACTTAAGGTTCTCTGTTTCGTCTTCAGGAATCTCTACGCCGAACTCGTCTTCCATCTTCATCATGAGTTCAACCATATCTAGTGAATCAAGGTTTAGATCGTCTACGAAGCTTGTGTTAAGGCTAATGTTAGCAGCGTCCATCTTTGTAGCTTCAGAAACGAGCTTGATTACCTTGTCTTGTAATTCCATTAAAATATCCTCCAAAATGTGAGATGCGGACAATTTATAAGAGTCTCTCTGTGACGTCAATTTTTTCTGTGCGATTCAACGCATCGCCAACAGAGTAACTTCAGTCAGTTAGATGTACATTCCACCATCAATTTTAATCGTTTCTCCCGTAATGTAGCTTGAAGCTTTTGAGAGAAGGAAACACGTGAGGTTAGAAATCTCTTCTGAAGAACCAAATCTTCCGAGTGGAATAGCTTTGTTATATTCCTCTTTTGCTTTTTCATTGAGTGCATCTGTCATGTCAGTCTGAATGAATCCAGGACAGATCACGTTCGAGCGAACATTTCTTGAAGCAAGTTCTTTTGCAACCGACTTTGAAAAGCCGATAAGACCCGCTTTAGAAGCTGCGTAAGCAGCTTGAGAAGCGTTCCCCATAAGACCTACAATAGAACTCATATGAACGATTGAAACGTTTTCTGCTTTTAGGAAATTTCTCGTGAGAGCTTGAGTAACCATCATCGCACCTTTTAAGTTTGTATCGATGATAGAAGAAATTTCATCCGGTTTTAGGCGGAGTAGGAGAGTATCTTTTGAAATACCGGCATTGTTTACAAGACCAGAAATCGGACCAACAGTTTTAGTAAACTCATCGATCGCTTTAGTCATAGCCTCATAATCAGTAACATCAAATTTAAGACCAGTTGCTTTTCCGCCTTTCGCAACGAGCTCTTCTTTAAGAGCAGCGGCTTTCGCTTCGTCACCACGGTAGTTGAAAACTACGTGAGCACCTTGTGCAGAAAGTTCAAGAGCAATGGCCTTACCGATACCGCGGGCCGCACCAGTTACAAGAACAACTTTATCTTTAAGATCATGGTAAGTAGCTACAGTCATAGTGCCTCAACTTCTGAAAAGCCAGTCTCAGAATCAAGACTGATCACTTTCAATTCAGGATTTATTTTTTTGATAAGACCGGCAAGAACTTTACCAGGTCCGCATTCGATAATGATTGTGTCGTTGGAAAGTTTCTGAATCGAGTGCGTCCATAGTACTGAACCACAAACTTGTTTCAGAAGGTTTTCTTTGATCGTTTCAGGGCTTGTATCAGTCGCGTATTCTTTTGCATCAACGTTAGCGATGTAATTAAACTTCGGCGATTTGAACTGAATCCCATCAAGAACCGGCTTCAATTTTAATTCAGCTGGCTTCATGAGGGCGCAGTGGAAAGGAGCAGAAACCTGAAGCTCAATCGCTTTCACGCGGCCGCCAGTTTTTTCTTCCATAAGGCGGATAGCGTTTTCACAGGCGCGCTTGTCGCCTGAAATAACAATCTGAGAAGGCTCATTGAAATTTGCCGGAGAGACTTTTTCTTCTGAAGTCGATGCAGCTGCACACGCTTCACGGATAGTCGCTTCTTCCTGTTTTAAGATCGCGTACATTGTCCCTTTGCCAGCTGGAACTGCTTCCTGCATGTATTTACCGCGGAAGTGAACAGCTTTCACTGCTTCTTCAAAAGTCATAACGTCAGCAGCAGCAAGAGCTGCGTATTCGCCAACGGAGTGACCAAGAACGCGTTCAACAGAGATATTTTTATTTTTAAGAAGATCTTTCAGACGATCAAAAAGCATGAGTGAGTGAGCAACGATAGCTGGCTGAGTATTCTGAGTCATCTTCAGATCATCAGCAGGACCTTCCAGCATCATTTTTTTAAGATCGTAACCAGTAGCAGAGTTTGCTCTATCGAAGTGAGCTTCGCCGGCAAAAACTTTTCCCATGCCGACGTACTGAGTTCCCTGTCCAGGGAAGACAACTGTAACTTTCATTCAACGTCCTTAGATTAGTATTTAAGACAGATGGCGCCTGCAGTAAGACCGGCACCGAATGCTGCTAATAAAAGATTATCTCCACGCTTGATCTTTCCTGAACGGATAGCTTCATCAAGTGCGATAGGTACTGATGCTGAAGATGTATTTGCATATTTATCCACGTTGATGATCACTTTTTTCGGTGGAATATTGAATCGTGTTCCAACAGCTTCGATAATACGAAGATTTGCCTGGTGAGGAATGAACCAATCAATTTGTTCCATTGAAAGGTCTGCTTCTTTCGCCACTTTCTCAGCATGCGCGGCCATCGTTTTAACCGCAGCTTTGAAAATTTCCTGGCCGTTCATCGTCATCCACTGCTCGTTATTATCAATAACTTCTTTCGTGATACGTTTTACAGCTCCACCTGCCATCAAAGTCAGGTGATCTTTTTTCGTAGAGTCCGAAGTAAGAACAGTTGAATAGATTGTTGAGTCTTCATTCTCAGAAGCACGACCTAAAATCGCAGCACCACAACCGTCTCCGAAAAGAATACAAGTGTTACGGTCATCCCAGTTGTTGAAAGCAGAAAGCATTTCCGAACCAACAATAAGAATGTGCTTATACACACCAGTCTGGATAAGAGCGTTTGCCATTGGCACGAGATAAATCCAGCCAGAACAAGCAGCGTTCACATCAAGAGTGGGACAGTTATTTGTAATACCAAGTTTGTCCTGAAGAACAGAAGCAGTGTTTGGCATTGATTGATCGGGAAGAGTGGCAGAGAGAAGAATGCAGTCGATATCATTTGGAGTGAGATTGGCAGCTTCAAGAGCACGAAGTGTTGCTTGTTTTGCCATGCCTGACGGTGATTCATCTTTTGAAAGATCAGACACACGTCTTTGGTGAATACCCGTACGCTCAACAATCCACTGGTGGCTTGTATCGATACGTTTAGCTAGATCATCGTTTGTTACGATTCTATCCGGGAGGTAACTTCCTGTTCCCATGATTTTTGTATTAAATAATTTCATATTCATTTCCTTTGAATCGGCACAAATAAAAAAGCCTTCTTGCGAAGGCTTTATTTTTTGTTTTTAGATGCTTGAAAGATTAGGCTTCAGCAGAGTTTGCGTCAGCTTTAACTTTGATCTCGAAAACTTGTTTGCCTTTATAGTGGCCACAAGCAGAGCAAACACAGTGTGGAAGAACTGAATCACCACAGTTTGGGCAAGCCTGAGGGAATTTTCTATAAAGTTTATGATGTTGACCAGCACGTCTTAATCCCTTACGTGAAACACTGGTTCTTTTCTTAGGTACTGCCACAAACGCCTCCGATATTTACTTCGATACTTATAATCAGTTTTTTTAAAAATGAGGTTCTATTTCTAATACAAGTTCTTCTTGTTGCCAAGCCAATTTATGGGGTGTCTACGCCCTCAAGCTTACTGTCCGCGTCAAGAACCGGGTACTGGTTATAGTTGAGGAAAATCTGCTCATGGAGCATTTCCTGAAATTCCACAGTCCGATTGTTATAAAAATAGATCTCGTAGACATCATTTTCGACGTAAGTTTCGTCAATTCCCTCGAATAATTCAGTGGTTGCAAGTGATTCATCGATGAAAACAACTTTGAACGGAACATCTAGTTGAACCGTCATCGGCTTCAGAGTGCGAACACATTCAGTGACATAATCGGCCTCAACTGTGCCTTTTACGACCAAAAATTCTCCCATGTCTGGTTTATTTTTTTTCTCGATCTCACCAGAAATGAAGATGGCAGTCTCTTCAAGGTAAGCTTCCGGAGTTTTTTCCGTCGCATTCTCGTTCATCTCGAGAAGAAATTCGCGAACCCAGTCAGTATCTGCATCCAATTCAAATTGGATCGGATTATTGGCAGCGAGCTTAATCAAATTGATTTTTGCTCCCACTTTGTCGTGTTTATTACTCATACGCTTGTCTCCATTAATGAAATAAGCTTCTAATAGAGAAAACACGAATTGAGAAGGTCTTCGATGGCTAAATGCGAAAAAATTTTGATTGCTGGGTTTTCTGGTGCTGGAAAAACGAGTTTCATGCGAGAACTTGAGTTCACGGCCCCGAATTCTACATGGACCTTCGCTGATCTCGATCAACTCGTCCTGAAATCCAAACGCTCAAAAGAAATTGCCCTGGTGATTGAGGAACATGGCTGGGAAAAATTCCGGTTGTGGGAGAGGCAAGAGCTCGAAGGCTGGCTCAAAGAAGAAGGCCCCGGAGTTCTTTCACTTGGAGGAGGCACTCTTACTCAGCTCCTTCTCGATTTATATAAGCCGATCAGAAAAGTCGGAATCTGCTATTTGCATGCGGATTTTCAGGATTGTTGGGAGAGACTTCATCTCGAAGGAGCTGAACCACGCCCGCTCGTGAAGCTCGGAAAAGGTGAACTTCACCGGGTTTATGAGGAGAGACAAAAGATCTTCTCGCAGATTCCCTGGCGAATAGAAAATCCTAAGGGAAGTGACCTCGCAAAACTTGCCAGAGATTTCTGGGAAAAGATAACATGAGGTGACAGCTCACTTTGGTCTTGGAGGACCTATGCAGACACCAGTTCAAGGAATCGAACTTTCTGTGGCAATTTTGATGGATGATCTTTCATGCGCGAAAGACATTGCATCCGCACTCAGAACTCACAACATTCTCGCTCATCACTATCAAAGCCTTGATGAATATTGGGTTGCTTCAGGCATCCAGGTTCCGGATCTTACGATCGTTGACGTTACAAAAATGAGCCAAGGTAGCATTCAATTTAAGATGCACCCGAAAGTTCAGGACAAGACTCTTTGTTACGCTTTCTTCTCGAAAGACACGACAAAAATCCTTCTTCAATCAACATTCGGCTTAAATCCAATCGGCTACATTCATAACGATGCATCTTTGAATGCTCAGGTGATGAGTATTGTTTCTCGTCGTATGACTGAACTTAAAAACGCAAAAGACAAAGCTGAACTAGAGCAGCGTATCTCACGCCTTCAGGCACGTTCTACACGTCTCATCTCTGAGCGCTCTGAAGCTGAAGAGTTTAAAGCTCACTTTGAATTCATCAGAAATCTTTGTTGCGAAATTGAAGACGATGCTACAAGAAATGATTTCACTCATTCTCTCATCGGTAAGCTTGAGAAGTGGGAAGCGATTGATGGTTACGGAATTTTTGAATTAAATTCTAACGGTCAGAAACTT
>JBEIQF010000331.1:0-3701 GCA_040376635.1 Halobacteriovoraceae bacterium | reverse complement strand
GAAGTTATCAATAACCCCGAGACCGCGGAATTGTCCAGAAGAAAAGGCCGTATTGAAGGTCATTCCCATGCTTGTTGAAGCCTGGAGTTTACCGTTGATAAACGTGTTTTCCGCTCCGAAAAGCGCCTGAAGATCTGAGATATTCTCAGCTTGCTTATAGAACTTCGTGATGAAGTCTTTAAACTTCACCAGAGAAGGTTTGAGCATGTTAGTAGCGTAGTCGTACTTGAAGCCAAGATACTTCATCCCAATGTCTTTCACGCAGCCTTCGCGACCGCTTTGAGAGTTCTCAAGCATCTCGCGACGGGAATCATCCTGCATCCATTGAGCAGTCTTTTTTGATTCGCAAACTTTGGCGATTCTTCCGAACACCTGACTTTCATCAGTGGCGAGGAGGTACTGGAAACCAGCTTTTTCGACTCTGAGATTTGATTCAACAATCATAGGTCCTTTCAGGACTTCGTTGCGAATATCTGTCTTGTAGTTTCCTGGAAGAGTTGTGAAGTTTTCCACAAACCAGATCACATCATTTTTAAATCTCTTATCGATCCAACGATCGGTTCTTGCAGCATTGTAGTATTGAGAGAGAACGAAAGAGAATTGTTCAGTGGAATCAATTCTTGAAATGTTCGGGTCAACGGCCTGTGGATGTGTGGCCTGATATTCCATCGTTAATTGTCTGCTATAGATGGCAGCATTGGTTGCGCCAATCGGAAGTTTCAAAAGTTTGTAAACAATGGCAGAGAAGATTCGTGAGAAAATGTTTTGAACAACTTTTACGTTTTGAGCGTAGTTCTTAAAGAACACGTGAGTTGTATTGTCTTTGATGACTCGGATCTGTTCAGTTTTTGATTTCTGAAGTTTACCCCAGATAAGAATACTTCCACGCTGAGTGAGTTCAGATGATGAGCTCTCGTCGAGACGAACCACGTAAGGTTCGAGTTTTTTTACAGAACCAAAACCGCGAAGGATAGAGCGGAATTCATCTCCGTGCTCGTTATTTGCTTTGATGCTTGCCCATTGAGCATTATTGAATCCAAGAGTGAATTCTTTTCCTGATGAATATTCATAATTAAGGTCATAACGGAGTAATGAGAACTTGATCAATTTGAAGAAATCAAATTGCAGTTCAGCAGTTGCTCCTGCGCTTACAGATTTTTTCGAGAGAACTCCCACTTTAAATCGCTGATCTTCTTTCAGATTATTCTGAATCGTAGTTGTGTTCTGGTAATCATATTCAGCAAGGACACCGGCACTGAATGAAAGGTTGTAGAGTGGAGGAGTTGAGATGAGCCCACCCGCACTTGCTGTCCACACGTCTTCACGTTTCATGATTTCTTCATCTGCCATCGTTTCCATTCCACTTTGTGAGAATTTGACGAAAGGAAGAAAGAGTTTTGTAAAATCAGACTGAAGTCCTTCCTGATAAGAATTTGCATAATGCCAATATGTGTAAACGCGTTTGAAAGTGATACCTGCAAAGGCACCAATCTCTGTTCCACTCATCGTCGTGAGACCAGCTTCATTCAACTTTTCAAGAAACGTTGTTGCTTCAACTGAAAACGTAAATGAATCCATCACGAGCCAGTTCTGTCCGAAAATATTCGGAGTGACCTGACGGTCAACATAAACTTGCACTACACCAAAAGGTTTTTGCCATGAGAATCCAGAGAAGTTGGAAGTTCCCAGATTAAACTGCTGATTGAATCTGTTGATTTGTTGAACTTGTTCAAGTCCAAGTTGTGAGTGAGCTCCTTCAAGGTGGCGGCGAATTTCTTCATAGAGAAGTGATTCTTCGCCATCAACCGGAATCGGAGTCGTGATATCACTTTTAACTCCGAGTGCGGCACCGAGTAGGGCACTCTTCAATACACCATCCATCGACACAGCAGACTTCTGCGACATCGATTTCTGAGAGTTACTTTTCGATTTGGGTTGGGTAAGATATTGTTCAAACTCGGGGTTCAATTTAATATGGGTAAATTCGGATGAATAAGCCGAATAAGAAAATGCGAGAAGCAGTAGCATCCATACTTTCATTGGGGACCCCCAAGGCAATCAATCGCCTTTTGTGATATCCCTGCTTCGGTCATTCGGTATTGAATATTTAACTGAGTCAACCTCTTGAAATCATTTTTTGAGAGTGAAAAATCGGTAAGTTGAGAAGAGAACATTTATGGAAAACGACAAATTTAAAGAACTTTTGGACCAAAGTTACCAGTGGCCTGACTACTATGAGTTCAAATTCATCATTAAAACGGATGATAAGTCCCAGATCCTGGAGCTTTTGACCGGTTTCACTATCCACGAAACACCGTCTAAAAAAGGCAACTATACCTCGATTTCCGCGCGGAAACTGATGAAGAGTACCGATGAGGTCATTAAAGTCTATGAGATGATCAGTCCCATCAAAGGTGTTATCCCTCTATGAAGTTTAAAACTGCGTTGGTTCTCGCAGGTGGTGCTTTCGGTACTGCCATAGGTTTTGTCCTCACACAAAATTTCGAGAAAGTTATCGTGATGGTTCGTTCTAAGGATATCTACGATGAGATTAATCGCGGTGAAAACTCAACTTACCTTCCTGGCCAGAAACTTCCTTCATCCATTTGTGCAGCTTTGTCTTGGGATGAGGTTGCAAAATTAACATCCGGTGAAATTGAGATGATCGTGTCAGGGCTTCCGATGTCGGCGATTGAAGATTTCTGCGCGAAGAACGAGAAAGAGTTGTGCGTGCATCTTGATCGTGGAGTTCCGTTAGTTTCTCTCGCGAAGGGGATTGATCACGAAACACTGAAGATGCCGGATGAACTATTCCGAACGCATTTTGGGATTTATCGTAAACAACTTATGTATCTTTCAGGTCCTTCGTTTGCGAAGGAAATTATCGACAAACAAATTACGCTCGTGTCTCTGGCCGGTGAAGACCGTGAGAAGCTTCTTCTTGCGTGTGACATGCTCGGTACAGATTTTTTCAAGGCCGTTCCGACGACTGATGTGAAAGGTGTACTTCTTGGTGGGTCTTTAAAGAACGTGATTGCCATTGCTGGCGGTATCATGGAGGGGCTCGGTTACAATCACAACACCAGAGCTGCTTTAATCACGCGAGGAATCGTTGAGATGCTCAGGTTCGGTAATGAGTTCGGGGCGCGCCCTGAAACGTTTTACGGGCCATCTGGCATGGGAGATTTAATTTTGACGACGACTGGTGAGTTGTCGCGAAATAAATCTTTCGGAATTGAGATCGCGAAAGGTCGTAAGGCCGAAGAGATTATTGCTCATACAAAATCTGTGGTTGAAGGATACAAGACGACGAAGGCCGCGCATTTGCTTGCAGAGAAGCTGCATATCCGTGCGAGGATTTTTTCTGGATTGTATGAAGTGCTTTATCATGGAGCTGATCCGAAGCTGGTGGTGCAGGGGTTGATGTCGTTGCCGCCGAAATTTGAGGATGAGGCGTAGGTTTGGTTTGCAGAGCGCAACCCGCGCGGGTTGCGCAGAGTGTTTTTCTCGTCTGAAATATTTCTTTTAATCAAATCAATTTCATAACGGTTCTTTTCCTAGATCAGCTATACAGCTGAAATGAATCTAAAACATTTATCAGATAAAGTTTTAATCGCAGACACCAAACGTCTTGTTCAAAAAGAGCGAGAAGTGATTAGTGTTGTTCTTCATCATTTAAAAGAAATAGAAAGAAGAAAGCT
>JBEIQF010000507.1:0-1563 GCA_040376635.1 Halobacteriovoraceae bacterium | reverse complement strand
TCGGCATAACTTTTACGATCAGCTTCCGGCCACTGAGGCCCGAAGAAACCTTCCACAATTCCTGTTTTATTCATTCAATTAAATTAACCTGAAAGGCTATTTAGTACAAGCGTCCTGGAATCCCATTGGGCAGGAATGTGGGATGATATCGTCACAAGAGTACCCTTTTGAAGGCACACACTCGTGGGTATCAGTTTGGTTTGTTTCACAACCGTCATGGAAGTTTTCCGGGCAATTGATTGCCATCGGAATGTCGCATGATGGACCTTCGTGCTTTAAGACACATTGATGGTGGGAAGTCTCATTAGTGCGACAGCCATCGATATATCCTGGAGGGCATACCAATGAGTCTTCGGTGCACAGAATTTCTTCTTTAGAAACACACTGATGAGTAGTCTGATCTTTTAAGGTGGAAAAGGAACTCACGTTCAGGAGGAACAAAAATAAGATTGTATATTTCATCATTGCCTCCTTTTTGGTTCGAAAGAAATAACACCAATTCAGACCTCAGGGCACTTAACGTTTTCTAAATTTTCCTGACAGAGACTGTTTGAATCGGCCAAGTAGTTTTATTCACGAAAGATTTTGTGGAATGCAGAGAGCACGCTATAATTTATTTATGTGGATTCTTGGCTCATTTAAGATGGAAGCGATGTTTTTCTTCCTTCCCGGACTATTAGGTATGGTTGTGGCCATGGCGTTTCCGCATTTCGGAGATACGTCACTTATCTATGGATTAATCGCAACTGCACTCATCGATTCAGGTCACGTCTACACAACTTTCTGGAGAACTTTCTTTCATCCAGAAGAAAGAAATTCATCGAGAGCGTATTGGCTCATTCCTCTCGCCATTTTTATCTTTTTTTTCGGATGGTATTTTTCAAAACTTCCAGGTCTGTGGAGTTTTGTTGTTTATTCAACTCTCTTTCATCACGTGAGACAGGTTTACGGTTTTTCTAAATGGTATCAGGCCTTGAATAAGAGAACTGATAAAATTTCTGACTATTTCCTCTATGCTCTTGCAGTGGGTCCTATCTTCATTTATCACTTTCGTCCGGATGCTATTGGTAATTATTATTCATCAGGTGATTTGTTTCTTTACCCTGACTTTCAGGTTTATCGCTCACTTCTCTTTGTCTATTCAGTCATTCTTGTTGGATGGATCATGTATGAGCGAAGAGTATGGTTAAGTGGAAGGAAGGAAATTAACCGGGTTTTATCGGTAGGATTTCCGGCCATGATTTATGCATTTAGCTTCTTCATGGGTAAGACTGTTTCACAGATTCTTTTCCCGCTACTCTTCCTCCATGGAATCGCCTATTGTGGTGTCATGGGTCTCAGTCTACAGAAAACTCGGGGCGGATGGTTCAGCACAATTTCAAAATCGCTTTTGATCGTTTGTGGTACTGCTGTGTTTTTTGGATTGCTTGAATCGTGGCTTGAAGGTGGTTTTGTAGGTGAAAATCGTCGTTTAAAAGGCTTTATTCCATCTCTGGTTGTAGGATTGTATCTCACTCCCCTTTACTGCCACTATCTCTTTGATGCCATGATCTGGAAGAGATC
>JBEIQF010000119.1:0-9270 GCA_040376635.1 Halobacteriovoraceae bacterium | reverse complement strand
GCTTCCCTTGGTGAGATGGCCGGCGGAATGGCCCACGAGATTAATAATCCGCTCGCAGTGATTCAACTTCAGTCTGATATCCTGAAGCGTTCTTTGATTTCAGATAAGACAGCGTCGGGTCGCCTTGATGATATTAATGAAGCTCTTCAGCGAATCTCTAAAGTTATTTCAAACCTTCGTCACTTTTCCCGCGATACAAGTCATGACCCGATTATTCAGGCGTCGACAAAAGATATCGTGGACCAGACGTTGTCGTTTTGTAAGGCGCGTTTTGCAGATCAGGGGATTCAGATTGATCATGAGTCCATCGGAGATTATGAAATCCTTTGCCGTCCGATTCAGTTATCTCAGTCAATGCTCAATATCCTGAACAATTCGTTTGAGAGTTTGATGAATAACAAGATTGAAAAGAAGATGATCAAGATTACAGTCACGAAGGAAGCGGATAAGGCCGTGATCAGAGTGATTGATAATGGTCCGGGTGTTCCTCAGGTGATTAAGGAGAAAATCTTTGAGCCATTCTTCACGACAAAACAAATCGGTGAGGGAATGGGTCTTGGATTGAGTGTATCTCTTGGTATGATCCAGGCGCAGAATGGAATACTTGAACTTGAAAGTGGTAACAACGAGACTTCTTTTGTCATCAAAATGCCACTCGCATGAATCTTAAAGTTCCCATTCTTCTTTTTGTCATCGGAATCATCGTGGCCTTCTGGCCCGGTGCCAGTTTTCTTTTAAAGTTTATTTCCGCAACATTGATTCTCTTTTTCGCCGCTCTTCCTTTAACGGTGAAAAAGAAAGATATGACCCTCGTTTCGGTGGCAGCAGTCACTATCATCGTCCTGATTTTCTACTTCATTAAGACATCATCTCCAGTTTCTGTGGAAGCCTTCATGAAAGACAAGACAGACTTTGATGTACGATACGCTGACGTTGAAAAATATGGTCCGGTTGAGTGGGAGTCTTATTTTGTGAAGTGGGAATCAAAATGTATCGCCGGAGAGTATGCTTACTGCCGTATCGCTTCTTACGTTCCACGCGTGAAAAGAGAGAAGCGTGCAGAGGAACTTCTTCGCATCGGATGTGCTAATCAGGACTTCTTATCTTGTTATAATTATTTTTATTATGATGAGTTTGGAAGGGAGGATCGCACGGTTGCCCGAAATACGATCCTCAATCAATGCAAGAATTCTAATCTATCGGAAGAATTCAAAAAAATCTGCGAGAAGGTCTCTAAGCTTTAAGCTTATCGACTCATCGGTACATCCATATTCATAAGTGGAAGAGAGAAATCCATACGGTCTTTGTTTTTACCAACAAGAGCAGAGATCTTCTCAACAGTTGCGAAAGTATTTTTCAACTTTTCGTTTTCAACTTTTCTGATGTCTTTTTTAAGGATCTTGATTTTTTTTGGATCCATGTTTCCAGAAAGTAATTCTTTGATCATGACTCCGCGAAGTTTGAATGATTCCTCATTAAGAGCAACTGCTGTGCTTTTGTTTGCAGCGATGATCTTGTGAAGTTCTTCTTTCTGCTCTTTAGTGAGGTTAGGAGAAGACTCAATCGCTTCGTCGATTGTTACTGTTAGAGCTGCAGGATCTTTCACCTGAGACTGCTCAACTTGAGCTTTAACTTCTTTATGTTTTGAGTGTGAACAACTCACGAATAAAAGGACGAGGGCCAATAAGAGAACCGTTTTCATTGTAGTAACTCCAATAGTTTAGTAGTGGAGTTGAGACTATTAAAAACTTTTAATATGGTCAATTGTGCAAAGAGTTATTTGTTCATTAATCGTCGGCCCATTTCCAGGTGACGGTTGTAGTCTTCGAGCTTGTTTGTACAAGTCTTAACTCCTTCGATCACGTGATAAAACTCGCTGACAGTGAGAGATGTATTCGCACGAACGTTGAAGATGTGTGACATGCGTTTGTTGGCGGCCTTGATGGCCTCTAATTCTTGTTTTGATGTTCCGAATGATCCAAGGATAAAGCTTACGATTGTTCCCGGGTGGCCTTTAAGAACGACGCCAGAAACGTTGCTTGCAAGTTTTAGCATATTGCCAAGGGGAGCGAATGTTTGGGATCTTCGGCACATGCTCGCGATCTGTTGCCATTCATTTGAAGTGTAGCCTTGAACTTTAACGAGTGAAGAGCAGCGACCGTTTTCACAAAGTGCGATGCGAACTCTCGTCTGATTATCTTTTCCTTTAATGGCACTTGCTTTCAAAGAGGTATGGACGACTGATACATCAGCTCTCGCAGTCATGTGAAAGATAAGTGTGATGAGAATGACGAGTGTTTTCATGTTTTGGATTTTTACATGAAATCAGGAGGGGATAAATCAGGGGAGAAAGGATTTCAGGCGGTGTAAAAAGATTAGACACTCTTCTGTTTGCGGCCGCGTCTGATATCAGCGATGACAGAGCCAAATTCCTCGACGGAAGTGAGGAGCTCTGCTTCTGAAATGCCAAGCACTGTGGCCCACTTCTCAATGTTCTCAGAGTCAGCAACATCCACTTTCCCGATACGGGAATTCTGATAGATAGTCTTGGTTAGTTCGGGGGTAGTGATCTTGAGACTGCCAAACATGTGTCTATCTTAACACCCTTCACAGGTGAGCCAAAAATCAGGGTTTTAACCTCATCCAAAAAGTGCCATGATGGGGTCATGATACTGAAACTAGCAATTATTCTGTTCACTCTCTCACTTCCTACCCTGGAGGAGACATCGAACAAGCTCAATAAGGACCTGCCAGAGGTCTATGATCCCGTCACAAAACTTCGTACGACAACCGTTGAGAATAACAACATCATCTACAATTTTCTCGTCGATGCTAACCAGAAGGAATACGACTGGGCGATGCCGAAGGTGAGAAATCAGGTGATGAGCACTATTTGTTCCAAGTCACGCGAGCGCACAATCTTAAAAGGTCACAAAGCAAACATCGTCTATCGCTATGAAAACGTGAAGGGACAGTCGTTGGGTGAGTTTATGATTAAACCTGAGCAATGTGCTAGGTAGATTTACGGACACCGTGCTACTGCTTTCGTGATGCTCCTTTGCTATACTCCCGATCATGAATACTTCCATTACCGGTCGTAAGTTATTTCTCGCATTTTCCATTCTCGGATGTCTCAACATCGCGCTGGCCTATTCGTTCTTCTATTACTCTTCAGTCTCGCTTCTTGAAGAGCGAAGCTCTGAACAGATGGCCTCAGTGCGTGCTCTTGCATCTCAGAAACTTAATCTCTATTTAGAGAACGTGAAGATCAATGCTGTTCAGGATTCAGCTCAGATGCTGAAAGATAATCCTAAGCATGATGAGATGAAATATTCTCACTTGAAGCCACTCTCTTTTACGCCAGTGGGAGAAGATCATTTTCTCTTGAAAGTTCCGGTTGGTGATAAGTCAGTGGTGTGGGATTTTTCCTACGATGATTTAAATAAGATTCTTTCTGATTATTCCGGTCTCGGTAAAACGGGAGAGATTTATCTCGTGGGTATGGATCAGAAAATCAAGAGTGCTTCCCGTCACGTTGCTGACTGGAAGAACATCACGGTGAATAACGAATCCATCCGTCTTGGAAAGCTCTACAGTCACGGTGTGCATTTTGTGAAAGACTATCGTGGCAAAGAAGTCATCAGCGCTTACTCACTTTTTAAATATGATGGTTTGAATTTCATTCTCCTGAGTGAAATTGATAAAGAGGAAGTTTTCCTTCCGTTAAAGTCACTTTTTCCGAAAATCTTTTTGATCTGTATTATCTTATGTTGCCTCACGATCTTCCTTGCGTTCATTTCGTCAGATAAAATTCTTCGACTCATCCAGGATATGCGAGTGCAGATCAACAAGCTCCACATCCAATTCATCAACGCGATGGAAGATGAGAACAAAAAAATCTCATATAACTTGCACGATGGTGTCGGTCAGATCCTGACGGCCCTCAAGTGGGGAATTGACCGCAATGAAGAACCTGAGAAGTTAAAGCAGCT
The DNA here is from genome assembly GCA_040376635.1 of Halobacteriovoraceae bacterium. Taxonomy (GTDB): domain Bacteria; phylum Bdellovibrionota; class Bacteriovoracia; order Bacteriovoracales; family Bacteriovoracaceae; genus Peredibacter. The sequence goes on along the minus strand of JBEIQF010000119.1, from coordinate 5,278 downwards.
TTGTGATGATGCTTTCAAGGAAATCAGAAACGTTTCTGGTGACCTCATGCCGACGGATTTGTCCGAACTTGGTTTCTTTCCGGCCGTCAGAAATTACATGCGCAAGCAGGAATCGTTTTTTAAGATCAAGATCCATTTCTGGAATACAGAGCGACTTGAGCAATATCATTTTCAGCCGGGTGTTGATGTTAATCTGTACCGGATGATTCAGGAACTCCTGCAGAACACACTGAAGCATGCTAAAGCAGAGTCAATTTCGCTCGTCATGTTCAGAGAAAATGCTAATCTAGTTTTAAGATATGAAGACGATGGAATAGGAATGCCGGAAGGCACTCCACTTCCGAAAGTCTTAACTTACAGAGCTGAACTCATGGGTGCGACACTCATGAGACCTCAGGCGATGAAAGGCATAGTTTTCCAGTTACAAATTCCACTAAGCCGGGTTTTCAGTGAACGAGTATAAAGTTTTTCTTTTGGATGATCATAAAATTATCAGAGACGGGATCAGAAGTATCCTCTCCATGAATCCGTCTTTCAAAGTGACGGGTGAAGAAGGTGATCCTGTTGCCTTCCTGGATGTGCTTGATCGCCTGACAGTTGATATCCTTCTTTTAGATATAACGTTCCCGAATGTTTCGGGCTTCCAGCTTTTACCAAAAATCAAAAGAGAGCGGCCTGATATTAAAGTCATCATCCTCTCGATGCATAACGATCCGGAGTACATGCAGAGATGCATGAGTCTTGGCGCTCAAGGGTATCTTCCGAAAGATAGTGATGCGAGTGAGATGCTCAAGGCGCTAGAGATTGTGGCCGGTGGTCAGACTTATTTTGAGAATGTCTCTAAAGTTCCAAAGACAAAAAATGAAAGTGTTCTTTCTCAGCGTGAGAGAGAAGTGCTTGTTCATTTATCAAATGGACTGAGTTCAAAACAGATTGCTGGTGAATTATCGATTAGTGCCCGCACAGTTGAGTCTCACCGATTAAACATCATGAAAAAACTCAACACCACAAATTCTGCGGAAACAATTTCTGTCGCTGCGAAGATGAATCTGATTTAAGCGGCATCTTTCTTTTCATTGAGACGACCGAGTCTGATGTCCCGAATGATGGGGCCGTAGATTTTGACTGCCATGATGAGTTCGCCTTCAGAGATCTCAAGGGCTGCGGCCCACTTCGCGACATCTTTCGAGTCGTTCACGTCGACCATTCCAGGTTTGGATTCCCTGTAATAAGCACCTGGCGAATAGCCTCCGGATTCACCGGTTTCTACCTTTAAGCTTTTTGACATAGAGGCATTTTAGCATGACTTACGAGGGACTCGATAAGTCGGTAGATTTACTATGATGCGATGAGACCTTTTCTTGAGCTGATCTGACTCATTTCATACACCTATATCACTCGTGTAAATTGAATTTTGGATTCGTTGAATCAGTAAGTGTTCCTCCTTATAAGGGTTGGGATTTTTCAACTAAGGAGATCTCATGATCTGGTTACTGATTGGACTTATCTCATTCGCAGAGACGGCACGGGCGGAGTTATTCAATTCCCCGAATCATCCGAATAACTTCACCCGCATTGCTGGCCTGACTCTCGTACAAAGTTTTGATGTTCTACCTCAAGCGGGTAAGCTTGGTGATGATCGCCTGGGTTGGTCAGAAAGTTACTGGCCATCAAATAAAGGTGGTATTGCTTACCGCTGGAATCATCCTGATCCGAAACCATTCAAATATAATCTGCATACTCGTGAAGAAATTCTGCGTATGAGTCAGAAAGAGATGGAAGAACTTTCACCTGCAGAACTGTATGACATTGCTAATGATGATTTCAATTACACACTCACGCGCAATACTTTAAGACGTTATAGTCCGCAGGATTTGTGGTGGGAAGGAATCTGTCACGGATGGGCGCAGGCAGCGTCTCACTATCCGGAACCTGCTCCGGTTGTGATCACAAACAGAATGGGCATGAAAGTTCCATTCGGAGCGTCGGATGTAAAAGCTCTGCTCGCCATGCACGAAGCTTATAATTACGGTGGTAAATTCGGATTCGTCGGTGTTCGTTGTAAGGCATCCGGAAAAGTACCAGGTGAAGGGGATAACCGAGACAGAAACACGGCCGAACCTATTCCTGAAATTGCCAATGCACCCGATTGCAAAGATTCAAACGCAGGAGCATTCCATGTGGTTATTACAAACATGCTCGGTATTCTTGGAAAAGGTTTCGTGGCAGATATTGACCGTTACGGTGATGTCTGGAATCAGCCTATTACTGGTTATAAAATTACTAACATGACTGAAGAGGCCGTTTCAGCTGAACACAGAGGTTATGGAATTGAGCGCAGAGTGAAAGTAGACATGAATATGATCTATGGAGAAGAACTTAAATTCTACACTCCTGAACTCGCGTCACAGGGACATAGAAATTTCGTCTCTAAGCTTCCTGTGACGGGTACTCCAGCTCAGAAGAATCTCACTAAAGCGTACAGTTATATTGTTGAACTGGATTTCAAAGGTAATGTGATCGGAGGAGAGTGGATCTCACAAACAAGACCTGATTTTCTCTGGATGTATGAGCGAGCAAAAGAGTTTAAAAATTCACCAGTTCCCCTGGCGAATTTGAAAACGATCTATCGTCCAGTAAGACGGTAAGACATTGAGCGGACGGAGGATTGTTGCGGTTGTCCTCCGTCCGTTTTTCTGCTAAAATCCCATCTATGATGACTATCTCTTCAAGAAAAACGGTCGCACTCTAGTTACTGACTGACTTCTCAGTCAGTCATTTTTATATCCCTACATTCATTTTTACCAAGGAATTGTTTATGAACAATGACGTCATTCTCATCACAGAGAAAGATTTACTCCGCCTAAGAAACGTCCTGAGTTTCCAGAACTCAGAAGAATTCGAGAATCTCGAAATCGAACTTGAACGCGCAAAGATCATTACTGATTTCGATGTTCCGCCTGATCTTGTGACGATGAATACAAGATTCAAATTTATGAACATTCAGGACAACAAAGAAATGATCATTACGATTGTGTATCCGCATGAGGCCAATTTCGTTGATGGGAAAATCTCTGTGCTCGCTTCTCTTGGATCAGCACTGATCGGATTAAGAGTAGGGCAGGAAATTAACTGGATGTTCCCGGATGGGAAAACCCGCACACTGAGAATCCTGGAAGTCCTTTATCAACCAGAGGCAAACGGACATTGGCATCTTTAAGAGGCAGGTGAATCCGTTCTTTTTGGCGGATGTTCAGGCACTTACAAAGTTTATTCCAGGCAGGGGGATTTAGCGCGTATTCTCTTTTTCGGAGGATACTTTTGTGAAACCCCTCTTTCTAATAACAATCTTGAGCGTATCCGGTCTTGCCTTCGGTCAGGACTGTCAGGCACCCGGCCAATCTTTTCTTCACGAAAAGTTGAAGCAGAGTTTTATGACTGCTCCTGCGGAAAAAGAATTGAAAGATGTTGTCACTGATCAAAGAAACTATTCTCTTCGTGAAGAGATCAAAGCTCTTGATCGCAGAAAAATGTATGCCGATAGAATCCAGACAAAGTTTTTAGCTTCTGAAATGCACAAGAAGTTTGATCAGATGGTTGAGGCAACCGGCCGTACTGAAGAGCTGGAAGATTTTCCAACTCCGGGAGCAATCGGTAACATCAAAGGCACAAAAGATTCTCTTTCTATTGAGCTTACGAATCTTTCAAAAGAAGATCTTACAGTCTTCCCTCCGAAGGTTCTTGAGAAGCTCGATAACAAAGTCAAAATTGAATACAAGTATCCATATGACAAGTATGACTACTTCATCACTTACGAAGGTAAGGAACTTCCTCTTGATAAAGGTCTGAATAAGATCCAGGAAGAATTCGAAGAAGCTTGTGTGGCCCGCTTAATTGAAAACCAGAACACAAAAGAATTATGGGCAAAAGACCGCAAGATCCGTGGTGTTGATGCATTCAAGGGCGGCGGTTATGAAAAAACATATCCAACATCTGAGGGAACCGGCAAGGCCAGCGGTCAATAATCATTCATACCAGACAAGTTGAAGACCTGATTTGCCCGGGCCAATGATCGGGACGAATTCAACTGTCTTTTTCTCTTCTACTTCTTCTGTGCCATTTACTCGTGCTCTCATGTTTTTACCGACTGTCTTACCAATCGCCCATCCCATAAGTCCGCCCGCCACGCCGTCTGAGAACCAATGAAATTGCGCTCTATGCTCGACTGAGACCATGACCATCGTGTACGTCATGGAAGCGTAGCCTGCGTATTTAATCCACGTCTGCTCAGGATAATAATGGATCATGGAACTTGCGATCGAAGTGATGGTGGCCATGTGACCTGAAGGCCACCCGTCATAGATCCCTCGGTTTAAGAATCCGAAGTTAAAATCTTCACTCTGGTGCTGAACACTTTCATTGCTGCTGGCATCTGGTGGCTCGCGGCCTGTAAAACTTTTCAGTAAGCTCACTGTCGATAGTGTGATGATGGAAGTCTGGGCCACAGCAACTGCAGCACCCATCAATCGATGATTTTTTATGGCCATCCCTTCAGCATACATAGGAAGAGAAATGAAAGGCAGAAGATAACCGGCCGAGACAGCTGGTAAGAACCAATTCACATCTGTGTGCTTAAATGATTTGTGAACCTGGGCATCCACTCCGGTTTGAATGAGCGCCGGAGTTGCAACAACTGCAGTCAAATGCCATGGAAGATTCTTGGAAAACGATTCGGACGCGTTTTTCCAGAAGCCATCAAAGAGTCTGGGGCTTCGTTCTTTGGCATGTGAGAGAGTTGTGAAAAGGACAAGGACAAAGATCAGAAGACCTTTCATTAAGACCTTTTTGAAAGAGTTGGCTGATGTTTATTCTGAATATATTTTCCGATTTGTTCGAAACCGGGAAGTTCAGCATCGTCGAATTTATCGTGTATGAATTTTCCTTTCACAAACTCGGAATGGACTTTGGCAGATGGAATGAACTTCGCCATGAAGCCGAAGAGCTTGATCGACGTTTCCGGGAAGAAGTGATGAATCTCGATCAGCGCCTTTGCCGGAAGTCCGAGAACTTTTTCCACTTTACGGGACTTGATCGCACGGATGGTTTCACGGGCGGCCTTCTCTGCACTGATGGTGATGAGTGGAGCAGTCGACATCAGTGAGAAGAGTTTGAATTCGGTTTTATTATCACGTTGGAAGAGAGCATTGAAATAAGATCCCGTTCTCATGAGTCCCGGGATAATGGTCGTTACATAGATATTATCTTTTCTGAGTTCTGC
>JBEIQF010000233.1:0-5694 GCA_040376635.1 Halobacteriovoraceae bacterium | reverse complement strand
GCGGCACAGATTATACCAAGGACATAGGAAAAGATGATAATCGTTTTTAAAAACACGTTACCGCCATGTAACAGTCATTGTTGAAACAGTTTCTGGATACAATTCCTGTAACCATCCGACGACATCCATCGAAAGTCGTGCCGAAAGAAATAAAAGAACAAACCCGGCCGTGCTCATGACAAATCTCATTCGTCTAGGACTCATAAATAAAGGCATAAGAGAAGCGGCCCCGAAAGATAATATCAAAAACCAAATCAGTGAAAAAGCCGAAGCGCCAAGACCAAGTGCCAGTCGCTGCGAGACTTCCTGATATTTGGCAGAATAACCACCAATCAAGATGATTCCATCGAGATAAGCATGAGGATTCAACAGGCTAAAAGTCATGGAGCTTAAGATGGCGGTTTTAATTCCTGAACGATGAGATTCGACAGGAATATCAACATTCGGATCAACCAAAATCTTTCCAACGCCATAGATAATCAAAAAGGCCACGCCAATTCCGCCAATGATGACCTTGAGCTGGGGAAAATAATTAAAAAATGTCGCGGCCCCAAGGACACCAAGCATGATGAGGCATAGATCACAGAAGAAACAGACAAGGCTCACAGTTAAATGATGTTGTCTGCGTAGTCCTGATTCCAGCACGAAAAGATTTTGTGGCCCCAGAGCAAAGATAAGACTTGCCTGCAACAACATTCCTTCAAGGAAAATTTCTTTCATGGCATCTCCGAAAAAAAAAGGGACAAGTGTGTACTTGTCCCTCAGGAGAGAATTGAGAAGTTAATTTTTAGAATGAACCAGTAGTTGTACCTGTTTCACCAGTAGTCGTTTCCGTTTCGCCAGTAGTGGTACCAGTTGTAGTTCCAGAATCACCAGTCGTTGAACCAGAAGTTGTTGCGCCACCATCATCTTCACTTGTCACACGAACAAGTTCGCCACAAGCAATTGGAAGAGACTGTTCTGCTGATAGATCACCAGTTGTAGCAACTGAATCAGGAAGGTTCGCTGAAGAACCAACTCCGTGAATGATCACGACTTTCCCAGCAAGGTTTAGATCCTGACCATCAGGCAGTTTTACGATTGCATCTGTAGCATCCGGATCTGGTGCACGAAGATCAGCAAGTAGATCAGTAAGAGTTGTACTTCTACGATAAACATATGAACCTGAGCCGTTTGCAATCGGACCATATGACATTCCATCAAGCTGCTCAGAAAGATCTGAATCAAGTGGGATCAGGATTGGCCCTGCACTAGCTGCTGCTTCAAGGATATCAACGTAAGAATCGTTATTAACATCATTGCCAGTTGTAGGACATGCAGTTAACAAAGTGAGATTCTGGAGGTGTTTAACGCCTGCAGGAGCTCCTGTTACATTGCTTTCTACAACGACATCGTCACCTTCGATTTTGATTTGAACAGTTCCTGTTGTATTGGGAGAAGCAGTTGTATTTAACGGCTTAAGAACGGCACGGTAGATCCCCTGATCATCCTGTTGCTCTTCCTGGCGTGGTGAACTCGATGAAGAATCGCTGTCACTACCGCACGATGCCAACGTGAAGAGACATGTACCGATAAGAAAAGTTGAAACAATTTGATTTTTTTTCATGACCGACTCCTTGGATAAAAGCGACAAAGCTTTTACCGCTCGAGCAAAGTTGAGGCCATCTGCAAGTATTTGATTGGTGCAGCTTCACACCAAGTCATGACTGATTTGGTGGGGAATTTTTTCTCTTTTGGGATGGGGCAGTTTACGACATGGGCCTATACACTTGCGTGCGTCACCACGGTAACTGATCCCCTTTAAAATTCAGGAAACTTCCACTGTGCGCAGCTTTAGCATCACGAATTATTTTCCAGATGCCATTTGCTGAATCATGCACTGAAGTCGTTGCGCCACTTCCTCCCATTCTCGTTTGAACCCAGCCTGGATGCACAAGAATCGAGATGAGCCACTTTTCGTCAATGGAGAGACTTTTAAACAACATATTGAGCGCAGTCTTGGAAGCGCGGTAACTATAAGATCCGCCAGAAGTATTGTCTTCAATAGATCCCATACGGCTGCTGATCTGAAGAGTCACAGGTCTTGGTGAAAGTCTTAATTGTTTCAAGAGTTCTCTGGTAATAAAAAATGGTTTAATTGAATTAGTGAGGAAGCTAGATTCAAAATCATGAAGAGTCTCATCTCCAATGAGAATCCCGGCATTGTTAATCACAACATCCACACAGGGAAACTGCTCCGCCTCTTTTGCTATCTTTATGTGAGCTTCCGGATCAAGAATATCAAGAGTCATGATTGTTAGTGATTTATATTCTTTCACAAGACTCATCAACTCAGGTGATTCCTCTGGCCTTCGAGCAATTGCAAGAACATGATGCCCTTCATTCAATGCAAGTCGAGTTAGCTCAAGACCTATTCCGCGCGACGTTCCAGTAATAACAACATACATAATGTGCCTCTCTTACAATCTTGTTAACATGATAAAAGAGGTGCATCCAATGGTCAAAGAGAGTAGCTGTCAGTCCATATTAGTTGTTGAAGATGATGATGATATCAGAAGTGCTATCGTTGATCTCCTTGAGACAGAAGGCTATAGCACCGAATCGGCCGTTAACGGAAAGGATGCCCTTGAAAAACTTTCGATTATCCCAAAGCCCTGTTTAGTTTTGCTGGATATGATGATGCCTATTATGAATGGAAGGGAATTCCTGGATACGGTGATGAAAGATTCTCATCTCGCCCCTATTCCTGTCCTGATAGTTTCAGCTGTAGCTGACAAGACAAACACCGAAGGCTCAGTGGGTTTCCTGAAGAAACCCATCGATATTGAAGTCGTTCTTAAAGTCGTTGGCCAGTATTGTAATTCAGAGTCTTGAAGGTGATAGTTCTACGTCACCTTCTTCAACATTTGAAAGATCCAGTCCTTCTGTCAGACCGCCACAAGCTGTCTTAAGTGCAGCCGATAGTTTTACAAAATCATTCTGAAAACCAACATAAGGCACGAAAGAATAACTTTCTCCAGTAGCACGGAGATTTCTGTCGCCAGTATTATAATCAATTCGAACAGTGTCCTGAGGATGATTACTGTCGATAACATCCATGCTGTAGCCCGTATCTGTTTGTGCCATCTTTAAGATAAGCAATGAATGTGAAGTGATGCCTTTAATCTGTGCCATGATCCAAAGCGGAGTTGGTGAATTTTTATAGTGAGTATAAACCTTATCCATCTGTGCACGCATGGCCGATGGTTCAAGCTCAAATTTTCCTGAGATGCCTCTCATCCATTCAAAGTTGAAGAATCCGTCTTTCTTCTGCCAGTCATTAAGCAATGCCTGAATTTCTCTTTTGTAGTCATGACTGAATGTCTCAAAATCACTGTAACCAGGAATAATGACAGTTTTGTTCATGGACCTGAGTGTATTTAAAATAACATTTACTTCGGGCAACGAAGGACGATTTTGATCAGGTCTGAATTGAACAAGATAAGCAGAGGATCGCTGAAGCCTGTTATGCCACCAGCACACGCCACCATTAAAAAGTCCTCCAGTGTTCTTGAAGGAAATCCGGGATGACTTATCACTCAGGATCGATCTCATGTCCCCTTGTGTACGGGCACAAAAGTCACCGGCAAAAGTTGAAAAGGAAATTAGAATAAGAGCTAAAAATAAGAGTGTTTTGTTCATCTAATAATCATAGATAAACAAAACACTCTATGAAAAGGGTAATGTCAGAAGATTTAAGGTCTGGACTCTCCGATACTGCGAATTTTGTCTGCCAGACGTGGAGGCATCATGTTGATAACCATATCTACGGTGTTTTTCACAAAGCCTTCCTGCTCGATTTTAGGTTTTAATTGCTCAAACGCTTCACCCATCGCCTCAGCTTCTTCTGCTGTGAAGGCCGCACGTGCTTCAGCAAAAATTTCATTTTCTTCTTCCTTAACGTGATGAAGAATCGCTTCGCGAAGTTTTTTTGCAATTGGTTTCCACTCTAGGTTCAGCTTGTCCATAACCTGAAGAGTTCTCAAAAGAGTCTCAGCTTCAAGGTGTTCCTGAAACCCATGAAAAACAACTTTTTTATCTGCATTAACGGCACGCAAAGTATTGTAAAAAACCGACTCTTCTGCACGAGCGTGAGGGATGAGATGATTGCGAATTTCTTCAATGATCACAAAACGGTAATCATCGTCATCGCGTAAAGAAACTAATTCATCCAGCAGAGCTCCGACTTCTTCGTGATCTTTTTTAAGCGCTTCATAGATTTCCATATAGACTCCTTCAGAATGTTTTCGTCTCCTATAACGATGCAATTGCGGGACCACGATTAAGGCATACTGAGAGCTGTCTCCAGTCGCGAGTTTCCCCTCTGATGAGAACAATCACCTCATGTCCGACTGAATAAATTTGTTCAGATTATTTACATACTCTTAAGTACAAATGTGTAAAAAAAAATGTTGTCCTATTAAGAACCTCGGGAGGGAATATGGAGACATTCAGAGTGTTCACATTGATTGGTGGAATCAGCAGAGATTCTTTAAACAAAAGATTTTATAATGCCATCGAAGAACTTCGGCCGGAAGGCTTCGAATTTGAGACATTCGATATTTCCAAGCTTCCCTTCTATTCTCAGGACCTGGAAAATGACCCGCCTGATATTGTGACCGAGTTCAAAGATAAAATCCGTGAAGCGGATGGAATTCTCTTCATCACTCCCGAATACAATCGTTCATTACCAGGAGTCCTCAAAAACGCCATTGATTGGGGCTCTCGTCCTTACGGAATGAGTCTCTGGGATAAGAAAACAGCGGCCGTTATCGGTGCTTCGCCCGGAAATATCGGCACATTCGGGGCGCAACATCACTTACGACAAATCCTTGCCTACTTAAATATGCATGTCCTCGCCCAGCCGGAATTCTACTTTAATGCCACAGCAGCTTTTGATGAGAACAATGTGCTGGTGAATGAAAAAACCAAACATCTTTTGACGAAATATTTTGCTGCTTTTTATGATCTACTGACCCTTACTCGTGGAAACGCAGAAGAAACTAAGGTTCCAAGTTATAAATCACAGGGACTTGAAGATTCACCCCTTGCCCATTAATCAGGCACATATGTAATTATTTCTTTCCGGGAATTGCCATTCATTGAGAATGATACAATGCCCGGAATGAAAGCTTTTTTATTCGCCCTGATCATCAGTCTTCCGGTGTATTCTCAAACTATTGAGGATCTCGATAGACGTCAGGAAGAGATTGCTCAACGTTATCTTCACCTCGTCAGTACCTTACCGGACACCAAATCCCTTAATGAGTTCGCCAGAGTTGGTAACCGTGAAGTGGTTAATAAAAGTATCACAGAGATTCGAAACTTCTTTCGTGCTTATGATGAGTTTAACTTAAAAAAAATTGATTTTATATTTTCTAAAGTTCTTAATCGTGCACATTCAGAAGCAAGTTTACATATCAAAGAACATGGCAAACTTCCTGGAGAGGCCATCAAACACCTGAAGGCTCTAGAGGAAAACTATCATCGCTATCAGGAGCTCAAAATCCATTTCGGTACTGAGCAGGACATGGAAAGACTGGATATTGGCCAGAACGTTCTTCCTTCATATGCATTATTTGCTAAAGCTATCCGCAAAGCTCGTGGTGAAAAACCTTGGCGTAATTTTGGACCTTCAAAGATTGTCCCTTTCGT
>JBEIQF010000392.1:0-3006 GCA_040376635.1 Halobacteriovoraceae bacterium | reverse complement strand
CTTACCTCAATGATTTGATGGATCTCTTTAAACCAAAACTCACAATACTGGTCGTTGTGACTCTTCTTGTAGGAGTTTTCTTAGCTCCGATCACGATGACTATCATCTTGCTTTTCATCTCTCTTATTGCCCTCTGGCTTCAGGCGGCCGGATCCTTGTCCCTTAACTGTTATCTTGAAAGAGATGCGGATAAATTGATGGAGCGGACTAAAGATCGGCCCTTGCCGGCGGGTCGACTTGCCCCGAGTGTGGCATGGAATTGGGGATGGGGCCTAATCGCCACAGGAACAATCATTCTGTTTTTTACAGCGAATGCTCTGACAGCGATCCTTGGGCTTTTTTCAGCGCTCTCTTATCTTTATCTCTACACGCCGATGAAACTCAAAACCCCGTATGCTCTTTACGTCGGTGCAGTTCCTGGCGCTCTTCCCACTTTAATGGGATGGACCACTGTGACAAACTCCGTCACGGGCCCAGGTATTTATCTCTTCGGGATTTTGTTCCTGTGGCAGATTCCGCATTTTATGGCGATTAGCATGTACCGCAAAAACGAATATGGGATGGCGCACTTCCTGACGTTTGCGCAAACTCACTCGTTCCAATTTTTGCGAATTAACATTCTTATCTACTCGCTGATCCTCATGTTTTTCGGAATGATTCCGTATTTCTCCGGATGGAAAGGATCAGGCTACCTCATTTCTTCTTTGATGATAAGTGTCATATTAGTTTTGTTCAGCATACGAGGCTGGAAAAAAGATGTGCAAGAAAACCCGTATAATTTTGCCCGATCTTATTTTTTGGCGACTCTTTTTTATCTTCCTCTACAGCTCGGAGTTTTGTTAATTCTTCGGTGATTTTGGCTAGATGAACCCTGTAAATTAAGTTACAATTCAACGAGTTAAATCACTTTATATTATTAATCTTTTCTCAGGATGTTGTGAGATGGACATTTCAATTTCTCATCGTCTATTCGGATTGATTGCGGAAGGAAGCGATCTCGCTATGAAAGTAAGCGAGAAGATGGGCTTCTGGGAACGCATGCAACCACCGGTAGACATCTCTACTAACGGCCACTTGATTCATTGGCTTTTCAACTACACAACTTACGTAAATCTATTCTGGTTTGCTCTCGTGTGTATTGGAATTTTCGGCTTCTCGTTTCTTTATTCTCAGAGACGTCACAAGAAACCAATGTACACACATGGTAACGAGAAGAAGCACCTTTTGATCACAGCAGCTATCGGACTAGGAGTATTCCTCTCTGTAGACTTAGTGATCACGAAAGTTTCCACTCACGATATCAAAGAAGTTTTCTGGAAGTTCCCGGAGAATGAACCTGACACAATTAAAGTACAAGTGCTTGCTCAGCAGTGGGCATGGAACTTTCGTTACGCAGGTAAAGATGGTGAGTTCAATACAGCTGATGACGTTGTTCAATTGAACAATCTGGTTATCCCTGTTGGAAAAAAAGTGATGATTCAAATGACATCGAAAGATGTGATTCACGCTTTCTACTTACCAAACGCACGTATCAAAGCGGATGCAATCCCTGGCCGATACGCGAAACTTTGGTTCGATACAAACAGACCTGGTACATATGAAATTGCCTGCGCAGAAATGTGCGGTAATCATCACTACCTAATGAAAGCTCAACTTTCAGTTCTTTCTCAGGAAGACTACGATCGTTGGGTTGATGAATCTCAACAAATGGCAATTGCTACTAACGACACGGAGAACATGGATCTTCGTTGGGGTTGGAAGTGGGAGAGTAGATAATGGCTTTTTTAGAACAACACATTCACGACGCTCCAACGTCGTTCTGGTCTAAATATGTTTTCTCTTTTGACCATAAAGTCATCGGAAAACAGTTTTTATGGTTCGGGATTTTCTGGCTATTAGTGGGCGGTCTTATGGCCCTCCTTATCCGCTGGACTCTTGCTTATCCAGGTGTACCGGTTCCAGTGATCGGTGGATTACTTTTCCCACACTCTGACGGTGTCGTACCTCCTGATACGTACGCGATGCTTTTCACCATGCACGGTACGATCATGATTTTCTTTGCGATTACTCCGATCTTGATCGGTGCTTTCGGTAACTTCTGTATCCCGCTCATGATTGGAGCGCGTGATATGATTTTCCCGACACTCAACATGCTTTCATTCTGGTTCTCAATGGCGTCAGGGGTTCTTCTTCTTGCTTCGCTTTGTTTACCGATGGGTGCAGCTGCGGGTGGTTGGACTTCTTATCCGACACTTTCAACTAACATCGGCCAGCCAGGTGCAGGGCAGACGATGTGGCTTCTTTCTCTCTTCTTATTTGGTGTTTCATCTACTATGGGTGCTGTGAACTACATCACAACAGTGATCACACTTCGCGCTCCTGGTATGGATTATTTCAAAATGCCTCTTACGATCTGGGGACTTTGGCTGACAGCAATCCTGAACGCGATTTTCGTTCCGGTTCTTGGTGCTGGTCTTCTTCTTCTTACGTTCGACCGTGTATTCGGAACAACTTTCTTCCTTGCTGGCGCAGCTGCGACTTCTGGTAAAGGTGATCCGGTTCTTTTCCAGCACGTATTCTGGATTTTCGGTCACCCTGAAGTTTACATTCTGATCCTTCCAGCTTGGGGTATCGTTTCTGACTTACTTGCGTTCTTCTCTCGTAAGCCAGCTTTCGGTTACAAGATGACTGCTCTTTCGTTGACTGCAATTACAGTTCTTTCAACTGTGGTTTACGGTCACCACATGTACACAACTCAGATGTCACCACTTCTTACTCAGTCGTTCATGACGTTAACAATGTTGATCTCGATTCCATCGGCGATCTTCTTTGCTAACTGGCTTGGTACGATCTGGAAGGGTTCAATCCGTTTCACATCACCAATGCTTTTCTCTCTTGGTGTTGTATTCGTATTCGGTCTTGGTGGTCTTACAGGTCTATACCTTGCTTCGACTTCAATTGACCTTTACCTCCACGATACATACTTCGTTGTTGGTCACTTCCATT
>JBEIQF010000265.1:0-4784 GCA_040376635.1 Halobacteriovoraceae bacterium | reverse complement strand
CATTATTTTTCCCATTCTTGCTGTATTCGGACTGCCTTTTCTGATTTCGAAGCTCGAAAAGAGAATTAAACTCATTGAGTGGTTGAGTCCTGTAGTCTGTTGTTATGGTCTGGGCATTCTCATTGGAAATATCCCGGGACTCAATTGGGATCCAAAACTTGCGAGAACTTTGTCCGAAGTTTCGATTATGCTTTCGCTTCCGATGCTTCTTCTGGCGACTGATTTTCCGGCCTGGATCAAGCTTGCCCGAACAACCATCATTTCATTTATCGTTCTCATCATTTGCGTGATGTTTGTAAGTTATTTCTTTGGAAAGATGTTTGCTTCCTATGATCCGGAAGTCTGGAAAATGGCCGGCATGTTAGTCGGTGTTTATGTCGGCGGAACTGCTAATTTGACAGCGATCGGGAAAATTCTTGAAATTCGAGATGATGCTTTTATTACATTGAACGCAGTTGATGTGGCCTTGGGTGGTATGTATCTTTTGATCGTCATGTCTGTCGGAGTTAAAATTCTGACAAAAATCCTGAAGCCTTTCGATCATTCATTGGTCCAGGAAGATGATATGGATATCTTAAACTGGTTGAAATTGAGTCTCTCTAAAAAAGTTGTTCATGCAGTTTCATTGATTGTGGGTTGCGCGATTGCTATTGGCATCTCACTCGGTATTTCGAAACTTCTCACTGGCGGAGAGTCTGCCGGTGTAATCATTCTCATTCTGACTGTCATTGCCCTTGGATTTTCCTTCATCCAGAAAATTCGTCACTTTGAAGGGTCTCAGGAACTCGGTCACTATTTTTTGCTCGTGTTTTGTGTGGCCGTGGGATCTCTCGCCAATGTGAATGAGCTTCTCTCCGGAAAAGTTTGGTTTTTTGTCTTCACGAGTTGCGTGATGTTCGGAAGTATTTTTCTGCATTTTTTATGCTGTTACTTTCTTAAAATTGATCGTGATACGGCCATCATTACAAGTATGGCCGGAATCTTCGGCCCTGCTTTTATTCCACCAATGAGTGATGTTTTGAAAAACCGCGCGATTCTTGTGAGTGGTATTACTACCGGGTTAGTGGGAATTGCGGTCGGAAATTTCGCTGGTCTGTTTATTTCATGGCTTTTGAAGTGAAGGAATTATTTTAATGAGCTGGGAACTTCTTGGTATATCGGTTTATGTCATCGGCATGATTGTCCTGGGATTCTATTTTTCCAAGAAAATTAAAACAGATGATGATTATTTTCTGGCTGGAAGAAATCTCGGACCTTGGCTCACGACCTTCGGTATTTTTGCGACCTGGTTTGGTGCGGAATCATGTATCGGCACGGCCGGAGCTGTTTACAGAGGCGGCCTTTCCGGGATTCATGCTGATCCATTCGGCTATACGATTTGTCTTTTGATCATGGGGTTATTCCTCTCAAAAGTTTTATGGAATAAAAAAATCACAACTGTGCCGGATCTTTTTAGGACACGTTACTCGATAACGACTGAGAAAATTGCGGCCCTCATTATTATTCCAGGTTCAGTCATTTGGGCCGGCGCTCAGGTTAGGGCACTTGGACAAATCATTCACGTCACGACTGATTTTGGACCGATGGTTGCGGTTACGATCGCTGCTGGTGTTGTGATCACATACACTATGGCCGGCGGAATGCTTGCCGATGCGTATGCTGATCTTTTTCAGGGATTCGCGATTATGATCGGAATGATTCTCCTGATTGTGGCCGTTTTATACAACCTTGGTCCGGTGGAAGCATTCAGTTCAATTTCCCCTGAGAAATTATCATTTTCAGGAGGAAAGATGTCTGGTCTTTCTCTTCTCGGTAAATTTGAATTGTGGCTCGTTCCGATTCTGGGATCTGTTTTGTCTCAGGAACTCGTGAGTCGGGTAGTGGCGAGTCGTTCAGAAAAAGTTGCATATCAGTCCACTCTTCGTGCCGCTGCGATTTATTTTTTTATCGGATTAATTCCCGTTGCAATCGGTCTCATTGGATACTCTCAGCTTCCGCATCTTGCTGAATCAGAACTCCTCCTTCCGATGATGGCAAAACAACATTTAAATGAATTTGGTTACATTGTTTTCATCGGCTCATTGGTTGCTGCCATTCTTTCAACTGTTGATACAACTCTTCTCGCGAGTTCTGCACTTCTCTCCCATAATTTGATTTATCCCTCGTTTCCGGATCTTCCAGAAAAGAGAAAAGTGCTGCTTGCCCGTGGGTGTACGCTTGCTTCGGGAGTTTTTTGTTACGTGATTGCATACTCATCAGATTCCATCATGGAGCTCATCGAGACTGCTTCAAGTCTTGGTGGCCCATCTGTATTGATTGTGACTCTCGCTGCAATCTGGGAGAAAAGAGGGACTGCATTCAACGCTATTTTTGCGATGGTTGCGAGTGTTCTCACCTGGGGAATTGGATTTGCAATTGATCTGGAATATAAAGTGATCTTAACAGTGGTCGTGTGTGCAGTTGCTTATTTTGCAACTCTTCCGTTTACTGCTCGAGCAAACGGAAGAGCTTAAAAAATTATGTGAGAGAAGTTGGAGCAGTGAAATCGCGATCCATTACAGTTTTTCTCTTGTCAGCTTTTGCATTTTCAATCGCTTTAAGACAAACCGTCTGAACACGAACTGTAAGCTGATCAATTGCCTGAGAAGAAGTTGAAAGGCCCGCTTCGTCCTTGATCATTTTCTTCACTTTTGACGCAACTACCAATGCTTCCTGAATGTCATTTTTCTCAACGTAAAGATTGAAATCCTTACCCATCACAGTCTTACGGCCAAGTTTTTGAGCATGGGCCATAGCATCACGAGAGGCCTTAACAATGTCGTTGTTAAGAGGTTCGAAAAAACCAGCTGACGTATTCATATCTGCTTTTTCTTTAATAAATTTTTTAACTTTAGAAATAACGATCAAGCTTTCCATTAGGAGCTCCTTAGGACGAACGTGGAAATAGTGCTTTTTGACTACGCTTAATCTTGTCCTATGGTCTAGTGGAAATCAAGCCATTCAATCTTAATTGTTCACTATACAAACAAGATTGGATGGGCTAATTTTTTCCATCGGTTTTCATTCTATAAATGACTGGGATTTTTGCATGAATGACACACAACGCATTGTGATGACAGGTATTGGATTAACTGCTCCAAATGGGAACAACCTTACTGAATTCAGAAAAGCTCTTCTTGAGTGTCGTTCAGGTGTTAAACATGTTGATATTCGCTACATGGGTAAACAAGTTGCCGGTATGTGCGAATTTGATGAATTCAAATACCAATCAAAAAAGCTTCGTCGTCGTGGAACTCGTGCCGGTTCAATTTCAATCTACTGCGCAAATGAAGCTGTTGCTGATTCAAAACTAGATTGGGCCCAAGTTGAT
Organism: Halobacteriovoraceae bacterium; assembly: GCA_040376635.1. Taxonomy (GTDB): domain Bacteria; phylum Bdellovibrionota; class Bacteriovoracia; order Bacteriovoracales; family Bacteriovoracaceae; genus Peredibacter. The sequence goes on along the minus strand of JBEIQF010000265.1, from coordinate 1,414 downwards.
AAATCGATGGTTGGTGTTTATCTCGGCATTACTGAACATGGTAACGTTGAGACTGAAGAAGAAATTTTTCAGATGCACCAGAACAATCTCGACTGGAAACTCTGGTCTCCTCACCATAATCCAAGAACTGTGGCCAACTCACCAGCTGGTGAAGTGACTCTGAATTTAAATATCACTGGACCTCATTACACACTCGGCTCTGCCTGTGCTGGTGGTAACGTAGGGATCATTCAGGGTGTTCAACAACTTCTTCTCGGAGAAGTGGATGTTGCTCTTGCTGGTGGTATCTCTGAATCGTCTCAGACATTCGGCATCTTTGCGGCCTTCGCTGCTCAGGGTGCGCTTGCTCAACACGAAGATGCCTCTCAAGCGTCACGACCTCTCGATAAAAACAGAAACGGTATCGCGATTTCAGAAGGCGGATGTGTTTACGTTCTAGAGCGTCTGTCAGATGCCAAGAAACGTGGTGCTAAAATTTATGCTGAGATCGTTGGATACGCGATTAATTCCGATGCGACTGATTTTGTTAACCCAAATTCAGAAAGACAGGTTGAATGCATGCATAAAGCAATTAAGCGTGCAGGATTAACTGTTTCCGATATAGATATTGTGAATATGCATGCAACTGGAACAGGCACGGGTGACGTGAATGAAACAGTCGCTGTAAGACGTGCATTCGAAGCTTCGAACAAGACTTATGTGAACTTTACAAAAGGTCACATTGGTCACTGTATGGGTGCTGCTGGCTCATTAGAGCTTGCTGGTAACCTTCCGAGCTTTGAAGACGGTGTTGTTCATCCAGGGATGAATTGCACAGATCTTGATCCTGAGTGCGAAGTTAAAAACCTCGTGATTAATGAACCGAAAAAAGTGGGGAATGTGAATTACATCCTCAACAACTCATTCGGTATGCTTGGTATCAACTCAGCTCTCATTGTTAAAAAGTATAGTTAGACCCCAAGGAGACATATATGGCCGATGTAAGACAAATCGTTATTGATATCATTTCTGATATCGCACCTGATGAAGATGTAACAAACCTTGATGATCAAAAATCTCTTCGTGAGCAACTTGATCTTGATTCAATGGACTTCCTAGATATCGTTATGGAACTCAGAAAGCGTCACAAAGTAGAAGTTCCTCAGGAAGATTATCCTAAGCTTGCTTCACTAGCTTCTTGTGTAGCTTACCTTTCTCCTAAATTCGTTACTGCTTAATCCAAAATGAATTACGATGCGATCGTCATCGGCGCTGGGATGTCGGGGCTTGCCGCCGGCATCCGCTTAGCGATGTTCGATAAGAAAGTCGTGATCCTTGAGAAACACTCGATTCCGGGTGGACTCAATTCCTATTATCAGCGCAGAAATTTTGATAAGGGCCCGCTGGGCGGCCCGGCAATCCGCCAGTTCGACGT
>JBEIQF010000047.1:0-13884 GCA_040376635.1 Halobacteriovoraceae bacterium | reverse complement strand
AGTTTGTAGGGTTTTCTGAAGGGCATGAGCTTTTGATTAAATAATTAACGCAACTCTACATCTACCGGTAGATGTAGAGTTGCGTTACAGTTCTTCCGTAGGTGGAGTCAGATCCGCGAGTTCAAGCGACTTGCGGATTCCAGCTGCTGAAAAATATTTCCAGACAAGAAGCATCTCATCTTTCTTTTCATAACTAGTGCGACTTAATTCAGCTAAAGCATCTTCAGCTTTTTCGTCAGCAAGTTTCAACATCTGATTGATTTGAACTTGAGTGAACTTGGTGCCAAGAACTCTGAGTAACGGAAAAAGTTTTTCCTGAGTGATTAACATTTCATCAAGTTCATTTGTTTTAAAGAATTCCTGGAAGTTCTCACAACGATAGGCGAGAGAGAAATAAGCACATTTTGATCCTCTGATCTCACGAGGCCCTTTTTGGAATTCACGATAGTGAGGTTCGAGTGCCTGATTCTCCTGACATTCAGTTTCGCGTGATCGGCCATAAACTTCACTCATCGGACGGAAGACAAATCGATCATCCTTGTTCGGAGACTCTTTGCCGAAGGTGATTTCGTCAGTGATATAAGTCTCTGAGTGAAGGAAATTGTGGTAACCCGAATATCCTTCTTCAACAGGAGATGTCGTGACTCGACCTGGATACAATGCTTCCCAGAATTTGTACCCTTTGTTTGAAGTCTCATCTTTTGCGAACACGTATTCAGGACCGATGATGTTGATGATGTCACCGGGAAGTTTTTTTTCACCAACACTAAGCTTTCGGCAAAGTGGAGAATCAATCCAGTAGTTCATCTCTTCAGCCCACACAAACCTTGGTTTGATTGCGTGTTTTTTGAAACTCAAGGCAGTACCCCAGCAGTTGGCACCGGACTTATAATTTTTTTTGTTCTGATGAGTTTTCACAAATGATGGGAGGCAACTTGAAACTGTGACCGCAAAGCCTGTTTGTGTTTTACGGCATGACTTTGAAGGCAGGGGAGTTTTGTTCCACGCACAGATCGCTTCATGTTGTTTGATGAGAAGGTCACACGATTTTGCAGAGAGGATCAAATCGTTGGTCGGTGAATACGAAATGCTAACCGAAGCAGCGGCCGTACCCGATAAAAGAATGAGACCCACGAGGAGTGTTTGCATCTATGGATGATACTTCATTGGGGACTTGGTACCCAAAAGTTGTAATTTATATAGGACAAGTGAAATGTGGTAAATGTTCAGATTTCTTAACAACTGGCCAATACGATCAGTAAAAACTCCTAATTTTTAAGGACGATTCCTCTCTATGTAAAGAAATCTTAACAACTCTCAGTAAAACCTCTTTAACGCCCCCTAAAAAGAATGCCTTCATTGCCGATTAAGTTCTGGAATGAATGAGAAGGAGTGCATTTATGAGTCTTAAGAAAAAAATTATCCTCTTAGTCTTAGCGATATCAATTGTGGCGCCGATGCTGGCCGGTTATATCATTTACAGAAATTCACTCTCAACGGCCGAATATCAGAAGATCTCAAACACAAGTCTTCCGCAGACTCGTAATCTGGGAGCTGCTCTCTTTAATTTCAGACAAGTCCGTGTTCAGGTGAGATCACTTGCTATCAGAGGCAATACAGCGGCAGATACAAAAATCTATCTTGAAAGAATTGAAAGGGCACTTTCCGAGTTCAATAAAACTCGTGAGCAAATTCTGAAAATGAATAGTTCACCGGAAGAAATTGCGATGGTGAATAAGTTTGAAAAGAGCTGGAAATCGTTTGAATCGTTTGGTGGAGAAATTCTTGCTCTCGCGAAGAAAGGAGATGAAGCTTCTTTTAACCAGATTGCCGAGATGGTGAGGGTTAGATGTCCGATTCTTGCCGAACCAGTTGAAGCTTCTATTGAAGAAATGTTTGCGTGGCAGACAAAAATGGATCTTAAACTTGTTGCTGAAGCACAATCAAGATCTGATTCGACTTTGTATGTGTCACTTGGACTTGTGTCACTAAGTCTTATCCTCTCAACATCTTTCGGAATCTATTTTGCCAATACACTTGTGCACTCAATTACAGGTAACGTTTCTTTGATCGCTGAAAGTGTTCAGGCCATTCATCAGAAGTCTGAAGATGTGGCCCTCGTTGCAGGAAATCTTTCTGCGGCAGCAACTCAACAGGCCGCGGGTCTTCAGCAAACAGTGACATCCATTGATGAAATTTCGGCCATGATCGGAAAAAACTCTGACAGTGCTGTGGCCTCTTCCAGAATTTCGGAAGATTCAAAATCGGCTGCAGAAAAAGGCAAATTAAAAGTAGGTGAGATGCTACATTCGATCCAGGCGATTTCAGAGGGGAATAGTGAATTGATTAAACAAGTTCAACGTTCGAATAAGGAAATTTCTGAAATCGTGAATGTGATCAATGAAATCGCAGCAAAAACAGAAGTGATTAACGATATCGTTTTCCAGACAAAACTTCTTTCATTCAATGCTTCGGTGGAAGCCGCTCGAGCAGGTGAGCATGGGAAAGGATTCGCTGTTGTTGCAGAAGAAGTTGGAAATCTTGCTTCGATGTCCGGTAAAGCAGCTACAGAAATTTCTACAATGCTTTCTCGTTCGGTTCTTAAAGTGACAGAAATTGTAGATGGTACAAAAAAGATGATGGATCACTTGATAGTTAAGAGTCAGGATAATATTGATTTTGGTTCCATGACGGCAAAAGAATGTGCACATTCACTTGATGAAATTCTTTCTAACGTTAGTACAGTGAATGACATGGTAAAAGAAATTTCAGTAGCTTCAAAAGAACAATCAACTGGTGTGATTGAAGTGAACAAGGCCATGAGTCAGCTCGATCATATCACCCAGCAAAACTCGGAGTCTGCTGTCTCTTCAGACAAGGCGGCAAGTGAGCTGAATTCTCAGGTGCAGCGATTGAATGCAATTGTAGGGGAACTAACTTTTATTGTGACGGGTTCAATGTTTCAGAATACTGAGCATAAAACTTCAGTAAGATCGAATGTTGTTCAACTGCATAAGCCTCAGAAATCTCAGAGTTCAATTCCTCACTCGAATGATCGGAGATTTGAAGAAGCATAGACAGGGCCTCTACTCTTAAGAAACCTTAAATAATTGTCTTAAGGAAAATCCTCCTCTGCCGTAGAATAACTAGGCAGAGGAGCTCTTGTGAAAAGTAATATCCTTCTAGTAGAAGATTCTGAAGAGTTTCAATTTATGGTCCGCAAGGTGTTAACCAAACACAACGTGATCACAACTTCAAACCCTGATGATGTCATTAAAATCTTAGATCGTGAAAAAATCGATCTTATTTTACTCGATCTCGGACTTCCGAGACGTGATGGTTTTTCTGTCCTGGATGAACTTCAGAACAGTCGATTTGGTTCCATTCCTGTGGTCTGCCTGACGGGAAAAACAGAAATCAGTGACAAGCTTGCGGCCTTCAGCCTCGGCGCTGATGATTATATCGTGAAGCCCTTTGATATTATCGAATTCAAGGCACGAATAGATGCGAAGATCTCTCGTATCAAAAAATATGCCGTTGACCAAAATGTCGTTGTTGGGAAATTGAGACTCAACTGGATGTCTCAGCAAATTTTCACTGAGGCCAATCACGAAATTCCGCTGACTCAAACCGAATACAAACTTCTGGTTTGTCTCGTTCATGATTCAGCAAAAGTTTATTCAAGACAGGAACTCATGAATGCTGTCTGGGGTAATGAAGAATCTGTTTTTGACCGTGCAGTTGATGTACATATCTCAAGTCTCAGAAAAAAACTTTCATCTCACGGAATTCGATTCAAATCCGTTCCTGGTGTCGGTTATAAAATTCTCATTGATGAAGATTCGCGCCCTCTTAATCAAGATTTCTAATAATCACTGTGACAACACCGCATACGACATCATCTAAATTGGTAAGTTTGTTTCCCTGAAAGAGTTTGATTTCATCGTCCATCATGGTGATGACAAGACTCATGGGCCCCGGCTTCTTTGCGAGATCCACAAGCAGCATGTCTTTTTTAAACACACCCAGGTGAGGGAAGTCATTTTCTACTGTGAGTAATTTGATACTGGGATTTCCGATGCCGTAGCGCTCGTCAAAGGAGACTGGCTTATCAGCAAACTCGGAGCATGGACTTTGAAAACCGGTGAGAAGCTCTTCTTTAATTGTCGCAGACTCATAAATTCTCATGTTCATAATTATACGGAAAATTTACGGACAGGCAAGAAATATCTATTGCTCGTACGGAAAATCTACGTACACTCGGGATATGGATGTCTTCTCACTGGATACACTTATATTACACGACAGAAAAAGTATCTTTCTTGTCAAAGTGAAGGGCAAGAAGAAGCGCCTGAACTTATGGCCGGGTGACATCCTCGTTGTAAACAAGAACCTCGCTCTACAGAAAAACAAACTCGGTGTGCTCGTTGTGAATGGAAAATTTGCCATCGACATCGTCACTGAAGACTTCATTAAAAAGAATGATCCGGAGAATGGAAATTTCGTCTGGGGCATGATCCAGACAGTAGTAAGGGAGCTTAAATGAAATACGTCGCACTCGTTGACTGTAATTCGTTCTACTGTTCATGCGAAAAAATATTTCGTCCGGAATTAAGGAATAAGCCTGTCGTGGTGCTGTCTAATAATGACGGTGCTGCGATTGCTTTTACAAAAGAGGCAAAGGCATTAGGCTTCGGACAAATGTGTGAAGCGTTTTTTAAAGTGCGCGACAGAGTGAAAAAGCATAACGTCGCTGTGTTCTCATCCAATTACACTCTTTATGATGACATCTCAAAACGCGTGATGAATGTGCTTCGTGAATTCTCTCCGAAAGTGGAAGTCTACTCAGTAGATGAGGCCTTCATTGAAGTGGAAGGTGATGAAAATTTTGATTTCGAGGCATTTGGAAAAAAAGTCCGTTCGGAAATCTTCCGGAAGATTGGCATGCCTGTCGGAGTGGGCATTTCAAAAACAAAAGTTCTCGCAAAAGTTTCAAACAAACTTTCCAAGAAACATAATGGTGTTTGCTGCCTGATTACAGATCAGCAGATTGATGCTGCCTTAAAAGATTTTCCCGTAAGAGATATCTGGGGCATTGGCTCCCGATCAGCGAGTAAGCTCAACATGTTTGATATCAAGACTGCTCTCGATTTTAAAATGTATAAGGACGAGCAGATCATCCAGAAGATGCTTACCAAAGTGGGACGTGAAATCCAGGATGAACTGAGAGGAATCAATTGCCTTTTACTTGAATCACCTGAGGATAAAAAGAATACCGGCAACTCACGTAGTTTTGGCTTTGATCTTTATACAAAAGAAGAATTAAAAGAAGCACTCGCTCAGTTTGCGACAAATTCCTCTCTCAAACTCAGGAACCAGGACAGTGTGTGCTTCAGTATGACTGCATTTATTCACACCAATCCCTTTAAGCCAGGACCACAATATTTTGGTGAGGCAGGTGTGAAATTCGCCTCAGGTACAAATGATGTGATGAAAATCATTGATGGGGCTCACGCCATTCTCGATGAGATTTATAAACCGGGATACGGTTATAAAAAAGGCGGGGTTCTTCTGAATCACATTGTTCCAAAGAATGAATGCCAGATGGATCTCTTTAACCAGGATCCAAGTGACAACGAACACCTGAATAAAGTTCTTGATTCCATCAATAAAAAATACGGGCCACATACAATCAAAAGTGCCGCTTGCGGAATTGAACAGGAATGGAAAACGATCCGTGCGCACATCTCAAAAGCTTACACGACAGAATGGAAAGACATGCTGGAGGTTGAACTATGAATAACGACAAACTCGAAGCTCCCGGAATGAATCTCTTAAAACTTCAGAGGTATCAGCATAACTTTGAAGACTCACTCGTGAGACTCGGCATGCGATCGTGGGAGAGCGCTAAACTGTGTGGTTCACTTTATGATCATGGAACTCCTATAGATGAGTATCTGAAAAACTATGCAGCTCAATATGATTCTGTTGAATATCATGATTCGTTTCTTGATATCCCTTCTCCTCGAAAGATGCGTGAGCTTCGCGCAGAGGTTGAGGAAGTGAATAAGAATTTTAAATTCTGCCCGGTCATTCCAAGAAGAGTCAGTCATGAGTTTCAGCTCGGGGAAAACCTTTTTGATTTGAAAGAATTTCTCGAAGCGGTTGATGAACTTGGTCCTCATCTTGGCCCGTGTATCTTGAGATTACCTGAAACTTTCTCACCTCTTCAGATGAAGCATCTGGATAAGTTCTACAAGGTATGGACAAAGGAGAGGCAACTTGCGATCCAATTCACACATGCAGACTGGTTTCGAAATCCCATGTTCCTCTCTTTAGTTGCAAAAGAGCTTGAAGGTACAAATATCAGTATCCTCATCGAAGACAGACTTGATGCTCCGGCCAATGCAAGTTCTCTCTTAACAAGTAGTCACCTGATTGTGAGATTTCATGGACGTCTGTCTGATCATGATGAAGCAAGGCTTGCGATGTGGGTTTATCGACTTGGTGAATATCGCGCTTATGGTGTTAAGAACTCTTTCTTCTTTTTGTATGAGCATGAAGAAGTGTGTCTTGGTCTCTTGAAAAAAATGGCATGCTCCATCGGAGGCCATGTAAAAATCCCACAAAGTTTTGACATGAATTCAAAGCAAACGGGATTTTCTTTTTGAAATGTGGTAGGGTGCGCTTATGATAGTGCACCCGCGTTTAAAACATCTCAGTCAGTCAGGCCAGATGGGACAGATGATTGCCAGCTTTGACTGGAAGAATACATCATTGGGTGATCCTGAAACTTGGTCACAAAGTCTTGTGTCGATTCTTGGAATTGTTCTCAATAACAAAATTGCAATGTACGTGTTGTGGGGAAAAGACCAGATTAACTTTTACAACGATGCCTACGCACAAATCCTCGATAAAAAACATCCGGCCGCATTAGGTGCAAAATCAATTGAAACGTGGCCAGAGATTTGGGACACGATCGGGCCATTATTTGGTGATGTATACAGTGGAAAGAGTGTTTACTTTGAAAACATGCCCCTTACTGTAAATGTATCTGGAGCGATGGTTGATAAGTTCTTTACCTTCTCATTCACTCCGATTCATATGGAAGATGGAACAGTTGGTGGTGTTCTTGATACGGTTATCGATACAACTGTCGAAGTGAAGCAGCAGGAGATCATCAAAAAGTCAGAAGAGAAATTCAGGAACTATCAGGAACTTTCGCCAAGCCCTTTTATCTCACTCGATAAAGACTGGAATATTTCTTACATGAATTCTGCTGCACTTGAAGTTCTGAATTTGCCCAAGGAAACGATTGGAAATAATTTTTGGACGACCTTTCCTAATCTTGAAGATACTATTTTTGGAGAGTCATATCATAAGTCGATGAGAGGTGAGAGGTCTTCGTTTGAAGGTTATTACCCGACTTATGATCGATGGTACCGCGTGATCACTTATGGACTTCAGCCGGGAGTTGCTATCGCGTTTCAGGACATTACTGAAACCAAAAAATTGGAAGAGAGACTAAACAAGGCCGTAGCATCTCGGGATGAATTCCTTTCCATTGCTTCTCATGAACTCAAAACCCCGATTACATCGTTGAAGATTCAGGCCCAATCCGTCATGAGAGAAATGAAAAAGGGTAATCCTGAAATCTATGATCCTGAACGAATTAAAAAATATTTTGTCCAATCAGATAAACAGGTTACTCGGATTACAAGACTTGTTGATGATATGTTGGATGTTTCAAGAATCGGTTCTGGTAAATTGAAGCTTGAGCTTGCAGTAGTAGACTTCAAAACAATTCTTACAGAAACGATTGAAAGAATGTCGGATCAATTTATGATGAGTTCTTCTGGTAAGCCGAAAATTAAAGTAAAGGGCGAAAACTTTAAGGGAAGTTGGGATGCCTTCCGGATAGAACAAGTGATCAATAATCTTTTCACGAATGCAATTCGCTATGGGGAGGGACAACCTATAGATGTCCAGCTGGAGGATCATGGTGACTGTATTAAGCTTCTGGTTTGTGATAAGGGTCGGGGAATTTCAAAAGCTGATCAGGAACTTATTTTTGAACGCTTCATGCGTGCAGAAGACATCGAGTTCGCACAAGGGTTGGGGCTAGGACTCTTTATCTCAAAAGAAATCGTCTTAAATCATGGTGGGAAAATTGAAGTGGAGAGTTCTCTTGGAGAAGGCGCGACATTCAAAGTATTTCTTCCAAAAATCAAATCACCGGAAGTTCAACGATAAAATTAGTACCTTTGCCAAGTTCGCTTTCTACACGAATGCGTCCGCGGTGAAGACCGATTATCTGCTTAGTGATATAAAGACCAAGTCCGAGTCCGCTAGAAGAATCTGAAGCACGCTCAAATCGCTCAAAAATGCGTTCGTGGTTTTCCGGGTCAATGCCAGGACCATGGTCTTTAACGCTTAATATGGCCTTGTCAGCTTGTGATTTAAGTGAAATCTCAATCTTCTTATGGGGAGAGTAGCGGATTGCATTTGAGAAGAGGTTGTTGACCACTTGCTCAATCTTATATGAATCCCACGTTCCCTTGATGTCAGTTGCGATACTTGTTTTCAATTCACATCCGACAGCTTCAAATTGCGGAGTAAATCTGTCGATAAGTTCTTCCAGTAGATCAGAAAGAGAGATCGTTTTCTTCTGAAGAATAAGTTTCCCCGTTCCAATTCTTGAAACATCAAGCATGTCATCCACAAGCTTATTCAAACGGTCAATCTGACGGACAGTGTAGTCGAGCTGTTTGTTAATTCTCTCCGACGTGAGGTGCTCATCGCGATTCAGTTGTTTCTTCGCCATCTGCGTCTGAAGCTTCAATGAGGTAAGAGGAGTTTTAAGTTCGTGACTGGCGATTGAGATAAATTCATCGCGGATATTTGTAGCTTCAACCTGTTTTTCTAGTAGATCGCGAACAAGATACTGACGACGTCTTGATCTTAAAGCAACTTTAGCTGCACTTATAAGAGTCAAAGGTTGCAGTGGCCTCTCGAGCAGGGTCACATTACCGCTCGCAACGAAAACTTCGAGATGTTTAAACTTCATTGAATAAGTTCTTGCTCCATTACTCGTTAGTAGAATAATAGGAATGTCAGACCATGGCTTTTGGGAAGCCAACTTTTTATTAAGAATTTCGATTCCATCCTTACTGAGAGCTTCTTCAGCAATAACTAAAACACCTGCATTCTCAAAATCATGATTACATAATTCTTCGATACTTCTCATGATCTCAGACTCAATTGAGTCTTTTATCAATACAGATCCAATCAGGTGAGCATCCTGACCGGTAGGGCAAAGTAGTAAGGAGTGAAGTTGACGATCAGGCATCTGTCACAAGTCCCTTACCGGTACCTGTGAACTCCGGCACACCTGTCAGCACACCTTTGAAGTCTGTCAGTGGTTTCCCAACAGTAATGCCGCTTAAGCTGAAAATCAGTTCACGAATAGTTGATTCATGATTACCAGATCTCTGTTTAATAACAGAGACTGCTTTTTTTACTGAACCTTTGTTTTCAAAATATCTTGTAATGATGACTGTATCAGCGAGATAAGTGAGATCAATTGGAGTGTTCATCATGTGGCCCATCATACCTTGCTGAGCGAGTACCATGAGAGTCGCGATACCCTGGCTTCCTAGATAGCTTAAAAGCTCATGAAGTTGAAGAGTAAGAAACTGCTCCTGAGGCATAGCGTGCATGTAACCATTTAAGCTGTCGATGAGGACAAGCTTGGTACCGTCTTTCACAGCCTTGATTATGAGATGAGTGAATTCACCAGGAGAAAGTTGAGCAGGATCAATTTTATGAATGATGATCAAACCTGAATCAAGATGTTTTTGAACATCCATTCCTACAGATTTAGTTCTCATGAGAAGAGTCGCAAGACTTTCTTCAAAACAGAAGAGAACTGCTTTCTCACCACGTTCAGCCGCGGCGTACGCATATTGCATGGCCAGTGTCGATTTACCAGTCCCGGCCGGTCCCAGAAAGAGTGTACTTGTTCCTGCATCAAGGCCACCACCGAGAAGTTGATCCATTTCTTTCAGCCCAGAGCTAAATTTATTATGGGAAATTTTAACTTCGAAATTTGAAGAAACCATACTTGGAAAAACTTGAACTCCACCAGCTTTAATAATGTAGTCATGATATCCCCCGAGGTATTCCATACCTCTAAGCTTGACCACATTAAATCTTCTTCTCTCTGTTCCGAATTCTGGATGAAGTTTTTGAAGATGAAATACACCGTGAACAATACTTTGAACCTGAAGATCTTTTGGAGATGTGGTAAGGTCATCAAGTAGAAGAACGGTACAGAATTCTCTGGCAAAGAATTGTTTTAAAGCGAGCATCTGTCTTCTATATCGTAACGAGCTTTCAGCTAGCATGCGCATTTCTGAGACCGAATCAAAAACAATTCTATTTGGTTTAATTCTTTCAATTTCTGAATAAAGGACTTCCATCGTCTGATTCATTTCAACTTCTGACGGATGAAAAACTGTATTCTGTGCTTCGGGTTTCAGCTGTTCTTCAATAGATCCAAGTTCAAGCAAATCGAGTTTACTGATATTCCAATTGTGAGACCTGGCCACTGCTTCTAATTCTTCTCTTGATTCAGAGAATGAAATATAAAGACATTTCTCTCCATTCTTAACGCCTTCTAAAAGGAACTGAAATGCAATCGTTGTCTTACCTGTTCCAGGTTCCCCTTGCATGAGATAGAGTCGATTTTCTGGAAGCCCACCATTGAGTATGAGATCAAGACCAGCAATTCCAGTTTTAAGTTTTTTCTCAGATTTTAAGACAGTCGACATAAATTCCTCTCGGCTTATAAACTGAAATAATTATACTTCTTTCGACGCGAGAGAACACGTGTGAACACCTAAAGATTCCTTATGATAGGCTTAAGTATGTTGAATATGACTGCGAGAGGTCGTGAAGATTAATTTATTTTTTACACTTAATCAGTGAGCAATTAAGTTCATTTTTTTTTGCCGAGTTTCTTTAATGCTTTTTCGAGTGAAATGACCGTGCGGTACTTACTGCTGACAGGTCGATAACCATCTCTCAGGATATCACGTTCAATCTCAGGCATGTGGGCCGCTCCCCAGGGAATATATATTTCCTGAAAGTTTTTCTCATTGGTTTTTAGTTCACTTAAAACTTTCGCATTTCTTTTCTGCACGAGATCCACGATAAGTGCTGCTGATTCTTTCGCTGAGAATTTATCTGAGCTCATGTACATCACTTCAAAAAATGATTTTTTGTTCATCTGATCAAATACTTTTTTCAGGAAGTCTCTTGTCTCTGGCTTGAACTGATTGACATCAATGTCGGCCATCATGATGGAGATGTTGTGTTTGAATTCTTCAGGAACAGTCGGATTGAAATGATCTTTCTGCAGATCAAGACCTGCACCTTTGGCAAAGTTTCCGTAGTCAAGATTCTGAAGAAGTTTATCTCGGTCTGAAACACCTTCAAGAAGAAAGAGTGTTTTCACCTTGCCATCAACTTTACTAATTTCTTTGTAGAACTCCTCGTCACCAATATGAACCATGGGAATCAAATGAAGTGTCTTTCCATTCTTTTCGTACACACGTTCAATACTCGTGACATTTGTTCCTTCAAGTCCGAGGAAGCCGCCGGTACCAGCGATGATGATAAGAGGAACAGACAAAACCGGGATCATGAGCTGGCCCACTAAAAAAGCAAGCGCAGTAAGGGGTGCTACTATGAAACGCGCGCCACTTTCTTTTACCTTCACATCATCTTTCATGGCGAACTTTAAAACATAAAGCCCGATCGCCGCCTGGATAAGACTGAAAAGAATCCCGACGACAAGAAATCCCGGATGTTTTGTGACAACCGTATGGGGACTTACTTCAAGAGCAAAGACTTCAAAGAGGGAAGAGTTTCGGATGAGGCCCAGCATGTTCCACATCGCAAAGATTGAACCGATGAGGTTATAGACCGGGAGTAAAAAATATTTTTTTTTGTGTTCGGTATCGATAAAAAAGAGATGCAGAAGATACAGGATGCCGGAGAAAACCACGAACGTGGCAAGGCCGTGACGAAGGCCTCTGATAAGGTTATCAGCGACAAAATAAATAGTTATGTCATCGAAGACGCTCAGAATGGCATCGATACAAAAGAGGATAGGGTAGATGCGGAAGACGAATAATAATTGTTTTTTAAACATCTCGTGATTATAGAATAGTTTTGATGATGGTGCGCTGCGAAGTTTTAGGGTTTAGTGAATGTGGCAGAATAGGAGACAGGAGTACTTTTCATGGCCCGCTTTCTCTCAGCATTTATCTTCACATTTTTGGTGTCGTTCGATGCTGATGCCAACCGATATTTTCAGCGCGTTCCACTTGAGAAGGCCCACCTCATTTATGGTGGCACGAATGGTGCAACTTTCAATCGCGATTCCATTAAAGTTCTTGTCTGGAATATCAAGAAAGCATCTGAATACGAGTGGAAAAAAGAGTTTGAAAGTTTTGCCGTAGAACGTGATTTATTCCTGCTTCAGGAAGCATACCCGAATCTCCATTTCAGCTCGACTCTTGCGGCCCTTGGTGATTATCAGTGGGACATGGGAATCAGTTTCAGGTATGTGCTTTACGATTATCTTCCGACAGGAACGATGATCGGATCAAAAGTTCTTCGTGATGAATTCTACATCAAACATTCACCAGATTTTGAGCCAGTGACAGAAACTCCGAAGGCCGTGACATTCGCCCGATATGAAGATCTTCTGGTTGTGAATGTTCACGCAGTGAACTTCACTGAACACGAACCATTTGTTCGTCACATGAAACAGATTGAAAATGAAATCCATAAACATCACGGTTCAGTTCTTATTGCTGGTGATTTCAATACCCGCACAAAAGAGCGCATTCGTTATATGTTCGATATGATGAAGCGTCTGATGATGACGGAAGTGAAATTTGAAAATGGTCACCAGAGAATGAGAGCTAGACTCACAGACAACATCCTGGACTATGCATTTGTGAGAGGACTTGAAGTGAAAAAAGCGGTTGTTGTAGGGAATGCTTTGGGAAGTGACCATAAACCGATGTTGATGGAAGTAAAGATCAGACAATGATGAACGAACTACAAATCACAGATATTGAAGTTGGAACAGGCAAGGAAACCGTCCGCGGGGCCCTTGTTATGGCCCACTATACAGGGTGGCTGGAAGACGGGACGAAGTTTGATTCATCTGTCGATAAAGGACGTCCGTTTCAATTTGTCTTTGGCACCGGTCGTGTGATAAAAGGCTGGGATCAGGGTCTGGTAGGAATGAAAGTAGGTGGTAAACGCAAACTCTTCGTCCCATCACATCTTGCTTATGGCGAACGACAAATCGGAAACCTCATCGGACCAAATTCAAATCTAATTTTTGAAATTGAGCTTCTGGATGTACTTACAAGAGACGACTAATGGAAGATTCAAAGTATTTAAGCAAAGATGATAAAGACCTCATGGAATCGCTTCAGAAAGAACTGAAAGTCCTTAAGGCCGAACACAAAGACTTCGCTAAAAATGTTGGCAAGCTTACTCCTGAACAAAGAGAAAAGTGGCGCCTCAACTCTCAAAGAACAAACGAAATTTACATCGCTATTAAAGACTTGAGATTCAAGAACGTGATGGAAGCCGGAAACAAGATTTAAATTTACACATGAAGTGAAAATTGCCAGAATTTTCTAATGAAGATTTCATTCACCGTTATTTTATTTTTAACATCATTTACGACTTTTGGTCAGGCATTCAACGAACGTGTCCTGAAGGCGATTCAAGAAATGCCGAAGAAGGGTGGATACGTACTTACGACTGCCTCTCCAAAAAAACTTCGTGATGCTT
>JBEIQF010000345.1:0-3513 GCA_040376635.1 Halobacteriovoraceae bacterium | reverse complement strand
GATGAACCATCAACGTTAAACGAGATGATCGCACCTTCAGATTTTCCGATCCACACACGCTGCTGTTCTTTGATTGATTCAGGCCAGTCAACGAGTTCAAGATCCTGAAGAAGTCTTTCAGCGTACTCAGTGATTCTTAGCATCCACTGTTTCATCGGTTTACGAATCACAGGGTGGCCGCCAACTTCTGATTTACCGTTGATCACTTCTTCGTTTGCAAGAACTGTTTTAAGATTTGGACACCAGTTCACCATCATGTGTGATTCGTACGCTAAGCCTTTGTTGAAAAGCTGAACGAAAATCCACTGAGTCCATTTGTAGTAATCAACGTTTGATGTAGCGATCTCACGATCCCAGTCATACGAGAAGCCAAGCATCTTCAATTGGCGCTTGAACGTTTTGATGTTCTCTTGAGTTGTTATATCCGGATGCGTACCAGTTTTGATCGCGTGGTTTTCAGCAGGAAGACCAAACGAATCCCAACCCATAGGGTGAAGAACGTTGAAGCCTTTCATGCGCTTATAGCGGGCCATGATATCAGTCGCTGTGTAGCCTTCCGGGTGACCTACGTGAAGGCCTGCACCTGATGGATAAGGAAACATATCGAGCACGTAATATTTCGGCTTGAGAGTATCTTCTGTTGTTTTAAAAGTTTTGTGATCGTCCCAGTATTTTTGCCACTTAGGTTCGATCTCTGAGAAATTGTATTCCATAGCTAGTTTCCTTCACGTTGAGAGTGAATACAGCATAATGGAAGTTGTGGTTTTTTTAAAGGTAAGCGAGGCGCGTTATTTAAGTTTTACGACGAAAGCAGCGTTGCCTTTCACTCGGAACCAGTCATAATCGCGTAGTTCGACTCTCACACCAAAAGAGTCACGAATATAGAATGAGCCCATGCCGCTGCACTCTTTGGGATCAGTGTCGTAACAATTGCCTGGAAGGCGATCGTCATAACCAACAATCAGGATCACGTGCCAATAGTCTTCATCGTTGTAATTGATGATGACAGGAGACTTGTATTTCCAGAGAGCATCTTTGATTTGTCCAACGTGAGTTTTGTTCAGAACGTAAGTTGACCAGCGGTTGCCGTATTCAAAAAGTTTGATCGTTTCAACCTGAGGAACATCGATTCTGGGAAGGGTATTGAACTTTGGATGTTTATCCCAAACAGTGAAGTTCTTCACGCCATCGGTCCAAGCTTCAAACGGCCAGTGGCTGATGTGAACAGCTTTGCCTTGGAAACTTAGAACCGGTTGATCAATAAATGACTTTGCTCCCGCACCGGCCGGAGTCCACATCGGATAACTTTCCGCGAGATCGTATGTGCCATAAGGGGCGGGGTTTTTGATGCCCGCTTTCTTGTTAGCGAGAAGTTCCATCGCACCGGTATTTCCCATGTAGAGACATGTCGCCACTTCACCCTGGTCAGGAGCTTCCTGAACATAGTCGATCAGTTCATCGTAATGATCTGGTCTCGTCTGTGCGAAGGCGGAAAATGAAAGGGATAATAGAAGTAAGAAAAGTCTCATTAAGTGAAAGTACTGAATGAGAAAAAGGAAGTAAATAACCTAGAGCAAAATAAAAAAGGGACATCACGCATCCGGCGCTAGTCCCTTTTTTCACAGGGGGGGAACCACTATCAGACTGAGTGACAATTGAGGGGGTATGTCATCTCATGGCCTTTAGGGGACGTAATGGAAAGGTAGTCGTTAACATCCGAGAACTCATTTACGTTCTGGACGTTGATTCGATGTTTGTTGCCATCGATATAAAGTGTTTTTGAGAAGCCAAGGTGCTTTTTATGCGTACGAACTGAATCACCGTTAATCGATGAGATAGATCGTGACACGCCAGCTTCATCTTCTTTATGGAAAGAGATGCGGTCGTCTTCAATAGTGAATGATTTTTCACCAAAGGCCGTTGAACAAGAAATGGCAGGTGTTGCTGCCTGAGCACTCATCATGTGGATCATGATGATTAATCCTAAAAATCCTAAAAACGTTGAGAGAGAAAGTGTTTTGTGTTTCATAAGTTACCCCTGTTGTTATGAAAAGAGATGTCATCCTGCCATCGCCCCTCGTGCCTCTCTTAGTACAAGCTGGATGCCAAAAACGGGGTTGTTATTTCAAGGGGTTAGGTGAGCCCAAGGGAGTGCTGGCTTTACATATGCCTATTCTTTAGACGTTTTTTGAGTTGCTTGAACGAGCCAATCTTGAAGAATGAAGAGTTCTTTATCAGTTAAAGCATCGCGCTTATTAGGAGGCATTTCACCACTGGCGCTAATAGTATAAAGTTCAGATTGAGCAGGGTCTTTTGGGTTCACAAATCGGCTTGCCAGTAACTTATCTGTTTTTTCCATATCACCAAATCCACCCTTGGCGTTTCCATTGGCGTGACAGCGAAAGCATTTTTGCTCAAAAATTTTACCGGCCTCAAGCGATACGTCATTGGAAGATTCATATTTAGCTTCATAGTCTTCGAGTCTCTGGATTAATGGGTCGGTCCAAGCGAGAATTTTCTGTTCGTCCTCATCATTGATCGCCCTTGAGCGGTAGACGAGACGATAAGACTTGAGTGGCATCGTGCGATCTATTACAGAGTTTCTTATAGACCTTAAGAGAGAGAGCTGAGGTGGACTACCTTGTGCTTTAAGGGGATAAGTGGATGAGAAATCAAGGGCCTTAAGTCCATCTTCCTGATGTTTAAAGAGAGGGTTAATTCTTGGAAACACTCGGGCATAGAACCGAAGTTTGGTGTTGGCATCATGGCAGTCAAAACATTTTCTTTCTATGATTGGCCGTATGTCTTCAAATGTCTCGTTAGCGTCTTTGATAATAGATTCCATCGCCATTTTCTTTTCAAGCAAAAATTGTCTTCTTGCTTCTTCCTGCTCTCTCAATGCATCAGCTTTTCTTTGAGCTGCTTCAATCTCTTCTTGATTCAGATCTCGGAACACAAGCTTTCCCCTTCCATCAAAGGGGTTTGAACAAGAGGCAAGTAAAAATAGCGGGATGAAAATGAACGGTTTCATTGTTATGAAACCTAACACTTCATTCTGAAATATGCTGTAAGGCTGAAAGACTTACACTTGCCGTTTAAGCCTTGTATAGGATACGGTTAATTCATGGTCCCATTAAACTACAATCAGCTTTATTACTTCTACCAAATCGCTGAAACGGGATCCATCGTTCTGGCCTCTAAAAAAGTCCTGATCAGCTCTCCGGCCCTTTCCATGCAGTTAAAGGAACTTGAAGAAACTCTGGGTACGCCGCTTTTTGATCGCGTAGGAAAAAAGCTCGTTCTAACTGAGGCCGGGATTATAGTGCATGAATATGCCCGTGATATTTTCAAGCTCGGTTTTGAACTGCGAGATACTCTTGCCGACCGTAACCAGGAAAAAACCCGTTCGAAGATTGAAATCGGTTGTCAGGATTCTATTCCTAAAAAAGTGGCCGATGAACTCTTGTCATTTTTGATTGAGCAGAAAAACTGCAAGGTTGTTCTGCGTGAAGG
>JBEIQF010000382.1:0-3087 GCA_040376635.1 Halobacteriovoraceae bacterium | reverse complement strand
GTTTGGATGGGATAACCACTGAAAGCATCTAAGTGGGAAGCCCCCCTCAAGATTAGATATCTATTAAGGGTGCTTGTAGACTACGAGCTTGATAGGTTGGGTGTGTAAGCGATGCAAGTCGTTGAGCTGACCAATACTAATAACCCGTTTTGCTTTATTTTCTTTGTCTCTCTATCGCTAGAGAGAAGTTTTATTAGCGTGATAACTACATGGTTCGAATTCTGTCTTGCTTATCTTGTTTTGTGATTGTAAAAGTACAGTCGCCCTAAATTGAAATACAGTTTGGGTGTGTCGATAGCGGTGAGGAAATACCCAGTAACATCTCGAACCTGGAAGTCAAGCTCACTTGCGGCGAAGGTAGTGCCAGGGGAACTTGGTGTCAGAATAGCAAGATGCACCCTCCATTTTTATAAAGAAGCCCACAGAAATGTGGGCTTTTTTTATTCCCGAAAATCAAATCCATTTTCAAAACAACTTTTAATCGTTCAGTGAAATTGCAAAATATTTTTGCCCCGATGATGGTCCTATGATTCCAATCTCTTGCACATGGTGTGGGTGCGCCATACAATTTGAGTATGGAAAAAAAAATCTTAAGAGCGCAGCTCTACTCTCTCTTTATCCTCACAACTCTTAATCTGGTTTATTTCTATTACAGAGATAATCTTCCGGATAATTACTTTGATATCTCTTACCAAAATGACTCAATCAATTTTTTCACTTATTACTTTTTCAGCTTATTAGCTAATTTCGGATACTGGTGTGGAATCTGGGTAACAGTTTCATTCATTACGTTCGCTATCCTTCATACATTTGTTCTTACAAAAAAGAAGGACACAAAAAATCAAATCGTTATCGCAACATTGCTCCCGCTAACACTGGGACTTTGTTATTTCATTTTGCCTGAGACTCTTGGAGAAGGATTATTCTTTCTTATTAAAGAGAACATCAGCGCTATCACTCTACTAACTTGTACTTTCTTATTTGGTGCAAGTTTCTTCTATCTCGTTTCAGAGAAAAACTTTTTCAAGACATGTCATTGGATCTGGAAGCAAATGGTGGCTTTCGGAACGATGGTTAAAGAAGCAGACTATTCTGCGATCAAAGAATTTGAATACAAAAAATTCCCAATGCTTGTGAGAGAAAAAGCGTTGGAGTTTGTGGCCAAGTTTAAGAAAGAGCCTGTTCCTGCAATTGCTCCAGCGAAAGCTCCGTCAAAACTTAAAATCACAGAGTCTCCGAAGATCCAGGAAGTTCAGCGTAGTCTTCCAGTTGAGCCAGTAATGGCACCAGAAGTTGAGGAAGAAGAAGAGATCGAAGACGAAATCGTTGATGAAGTTGAAGATGCTGAAGAGGAAGTAGAATCTGAGGATGAGGAAGAAGTTGAAGAATTCAATGATTCAGTAGATGAAGTTGAAGTGGAAGATGAATCGGAAGAATCTGAAGAAGAGGAATTCGAGGAAGTTGAGTCTCCATTTGCTTCGAAAAAGAAACCAGTTGTTGTTGAAGATAAATTTTTTGAAAGTGATGAACTTATCAGTTGTATCGTTTCTAAAAATCAAACAAATAAAATCAGTGATCCTTCGGATACATATTTCACAACAATTGCTCGTGCCATTGAAGAGAAGTTAAAAGAGTTCAATATATCGGCACAGGTAATTAACGTTCTTAAAGGGCCAGTAGTAGATACGTTTGAACTTGAACTTGGTGCTGGTGTTAAAGTTGCTGGTGTCACGAACAGAGTAGATGACCTTTCACTTGCCCTCATGGGTGCTCCGATTCGTATGGTTTATCCTATGAAAGGGAAATCAACGATTGGTATTGAGGTTCCTAGAAATCCACGTGATGTTATTTATCTTGATGAAGTTTTAAAATCTCCTCATTTCAACAATCCAAGCTACAAGCTTCCGATTGCGATGGGGAAAGATGCTTATGGTGATGCAGCGGTGATCGATCTTGCTGGTACACCACACTTACTAGTTGCGGGTACAACCGGTGCCGGTAAATCAGTCTTCGTGAATACATTACTTGTTTCACTCATCATCAGATTCTCTCCGAAGAAACTTCGTCTCATCATGCTTGATCCTAAACAGCTCGAGCTTGCACTTTATCAGCGTCTACCGCACTTGATTATGCCGGTTGTGACTGATCCATCGATTGCATCAGCTGCTCTTCTTTGGGCGATTGATGAAATGGAAAGACGTTACTCACTCTTGAAAGACTTTGCTGTGAAGAACATCGAAGGGTTTAATAAAAAAGTTGTGAACGCAGAAACAAGTCTTACTTGCAGAATTAATAAGTACTATCCGGATGCAGAAGTTGTTGGATTCGAACTTCCGTACATTGTTGTGGTTGTGGATGAGTTTGCGGATCTGATGCTTTCTAAATCAGGTAAGGCGATTGAGACTTCGATTTCAAGACTTGCGGCCAAGGCGCGTGCTTCTGGTATTCACATCGTGCTTGCAACTCAGCGTCCTTCTACAGACATCATTACAGGTGTTATTAAAGCGAACTTCCCGACACGAGTATCTTTCCGCGTGTTCACAAATATCGATTCACGAGTCATTCTCGATGGAATGGGAGCGGAGAAACTTCTTGGTAAAGGGGATATGCTCTTTAAACAGGGTATCGATATCCTCCGTATGCACTCAGCTTACGTGCATGAAGATGAAATCGAAGCATTGGTTGATAAACTTGCAACTCTTCCGATCCAGTACGATACCGGAGCGATGGAGTTTCTTGAAAATAACGGAACTGTTGATACTGATGTTGAAGGCATCACTACTGATGGTGAAGGCGGCGGTCTCAAAGATGAAAAATACGACGATGCTGTTCGTTGTGTCGCTATGCATAGAGTGGCGAGTGCTTCGTTTCTACAAAGAAGACTTGGAGTTGGGTATAACCGAGCTGCAAACTTGATTGAAGAAATGGAGCGTCATGGTGTGGTAGGGCCTGCTCAAGGTTCTAAACCACGGAAAGTTTTAGTCCCTCCACCAGCAGATTCGGCCCCGTAAAAAGCGGGGCCCAAAGCCTTGATTTCATTCTTAAAATTCTTGCCCTAAACACGCCCGCGTGCTATTTACTCTAGAC
>JBEIQF010000077.1:0-11427 GCA_040376635.1 Halobacteriovoraceae bacterium | reverse complement strand
GTGACGAAGGTTCACAGCATGGAATGATTGATAGGGAGTACGACCTGTTCCCGGATCATCAATTCCTTCCTGGAAAACGTTATACGTTTCTCCACCCGGACCGGCGGCCGTTGGACCAAGGAACTGTTGGTAGTATGAAAGGGACGTGTTCTCGAGGAGACGACGACCTAAGCTTCTCTGAGGCATTCCGATCTGGAGAACTTGTGCCTGGTTTCCGGCAGAGTTCTGGAACTGGCCGGAGTTTGAAGTTGATTGAGCAAGCATCGGCGTTTGAGCGCGAGCTGCCTGGACCATCACTAGGAGTACGAATACTGCCATTGTTAAGATCAGAATTTGAGAAGGTAAACTTGAACGTTTGGTTTTCATATTTTAGTCCCGGCTGTTTTTTGGTTGTTGGCCATGCCTAAATTGTCGAGTTTCTCGCGATCAGAAAGGAACTCTTTCAGGTTTTCGATCACAGTCATTCTCTGAGTAGACTCAATGTCTTTCCCGATTCTGTTCATGATCTCTTCTCTGATTCCCACGTACTCAAGAGTGAGGTTGTGGACAAGAGTCTCGTACAACATAGAAACTTTCGAACGAGTTAGCATCTCGGCCGGTGTCAATAATTGTCCGGAAACATCGCGCTTAATGAGGAGTGCTAATTCCTCACGTTTCGCAGAATAAAGTGATTGAAGTACCCAGGCCGTGTTTCTCACAGACCAGATGTACATGTTTAATCCCATGTTTGACGCTTCTTCAGCTTTTGAGTTCTGAAGGAAAAGAATTTCCCACTGGCGCTTCATATGACCGCGGAATTCTTTTGTATCGTAAACATCTTTTTGTTTGAACAGATCAGAGTTCGCCTGAAGGTTAGACATCACTCTGCCAGTTTCTTTACGTGCTTTTGTGTATGCCTCTGCAAGCGCTTGAATCTTCTCGTAGCCTTCCGGTTTTTTCAGATCCTTGTATCTGTATGAAAGAAGTGTCGTCATCTCTTCCATGAAGACAAATGAGCGTCCAACATAGTAATCAGAACGTTTCTGCTCTTTGTCCTGATCGAGCATCACATACACCTGATCGAGGATGAAGCGACCCATACGGTCCCAAAGATAAAGTTCCAGCTGCTGCGTACGATTGATCTCGTTGAAGAGATATTGTTTCATCTTCGCAGACATGTTTGGATTTTCTTCACGCAATTTGAAGATAGAATTATTATACCTTTCTAGTTCTTCCCACGTTGCTTCGATCTGCATCGGGAAGTTATATTGCGTTTCTAGCTGCTCAAGACGACCCATACGAGAGGCATATTCAATGTTCTCTTCGTAAGCAATCTGAAGCTGCTTGAAGTTACTCATACGTTCTGACCATGTTGTCTTGTTAACTGCATTTGAATCAGTTGAAAGAAGCATGTTCAAAATCGAAGGTGTCGCTTTCTCAGTACTACCGTCACCCAGTTTAACAACAAGCGGAGTTGCAGGATCAGTTGTCACTGGAGAAGCATAGATAATATTGGCCATGATCGCATCTTGTGCGTTCACAGATGGAGCTGCTGCTTTCGTTGAAATGCTATCCGACTCTGTTGGAGTCGGTGCAGGTAACGCTTTGGGAGCCGCTACAGCTTCTTTCGAACGAAGGTCATTTACTGCCACTTCTGAAAGATCAAGAATGCGCGAAATTTCAGTTTTCGTTTCAAGGTAAGCAGTACGAACGCGACCAACTGCCTGCATCGCATGCGGGTT
The DNA here is from genome assembly GCA_040376635.1 of Halobacteriovoraceae bacterium. Lineage (GTDB taxonomy): Bacteria > Bdellovibrionota > Bacteriovoracia > Bacteriovoracales > Bacteriovoracaceae > Peredibacter. Next base: position 9,706 of record JBEIQF010000077.1, on the reverse strand, counting down.
CATCGGCATCGTGATGAAGTAGTAAGTGAATGGGCCATAAACCGCGAGTGCGATCGAGTAGCCTAGGTTGTTTCTTACTGTCTGGAAGAACCAGATCACTTTCCCAATCGTGTATTTAAATGCCAGACCCCTCGCATTGTTTGCAGGACGAGCGATAAAACGGGCCAGGAAGTTTCCAGCGTTCTTTGAAATAAGAGATGCTTTGAAAGCCGTCTTATTCAATTTGTGAGCGCGGATTTTTGTATCAAGAATCTTGTTCAGCTCTTCCTTGTAGTTCTGGAAAACAAACTGGCGCTCTTCCCATGTCAGAACCGGATCCATCTCTGCAGCTAAAATCTTGTTATAGATGTTAGTCACGGCCGGATCATTCGTCTTTTCACGAATGGCGATGCGGATGAGTTTTGACTGGTACGCAGTTTTTAAGAACGTCTCAACAGAGTGAACAAGAGCTGTGTGAGATTTACCTTCACCAGCGGCCTTGTATTCCATCGATAGATAGTTGTAGAAGTGGTTCAGGATGGGACACGTCAGATCCATTTCGTGGAAATCCACGATCACAGATTTAAGTGCTTCTTTATCTGACGTAAACGTCAGGTCACCCTGGAGATTGAAGTAATCGTGGCGCTCAAACATTTCCCCGCCGTTACGGAGGATACGTTTCATTGAGTAACCAGTACCGCCGAGAATTAATCCCACAAGTAACTGGGCTTCGAGACCATCTTCTTTATATTCAAACCCGCTCATTCCATTGATGTTGTAGATAGTCGTCACTACGCCATCAATGGCGTAGAGCTTTTTACCGCCGTCCTGGAGAACTGTTTCCAGGAACGGTTGGATTTTTGATACATCAGCGGTCAGTAGTTCGAGTCTCATAAAAACATTTCCTGCAGTATTACTGCTGCTGTTGCTGTTGTGTCTGGTTATAACTGTTTCCAAGAGAAATCGTGCTCAGGATCGGACGAAGTGTGATTGATCTCGTCATATCCAGTTTGCGAGCGAAGTTCACACCGTAGAACTGATGGTTACCAATCGCTGTCAGAGCTTCGAAATCCGGACGAGCTTTTTTAACGGCTCTCATGATTTTCACAGCATTTATCTTAATCTGCTGATTGTTGGCAGCAGGTAGAGCAGAGCGGATTTCATCCCATCCGATTTCAAGTCCAAGCTCTTTTGCGAACGTGATGTTCTTAGCGTTCTCAAGTGCAGGAATAACTTCCTGAAGAGCTTTTACTTTTACCTGGTTCGAGTTCGGCATCATGTAACCGAAAAGTGAACCGTACTTATTAAGAACAGCATCGTAGTCTTCTCTTGAAGAGTTGATACCGTTACGGATCTCAGTGATGAGATTCGAGTAGAAGTAAGGAACGATTCTGTCAGCAAGACCGTAAAGCGGCTGGCGCTCAACAGAGATGTCGACTGAAAGACCTTCAAGCGAAGCTGCTGAAACTCCCAGGAAGTTACCGTAGAAGTTTAAGAAGTAAGCTTGAGCGATCGCACCGTCTGAAAGGGCGCGAGCTTCCATCTTCGTTGTTTCTTCAATCTGGTGGAAGTGAATAACTTCGTGGCCAGCTGTATAGATCTGAGTAAGAGGGTCCAGCTCTTTACGGATCCAGATAAAGATATCTGAATCAGAGAAGAGACCGTGCGACTTACGTTTCTTCGCAAAACATTCACCAGCATCTTCACGTGCAGAAAGGTGAGCTTCGCGGATCTTATTACCAGTCAGGATCGAGATCTTGTTCGGAGTAAGTTCGTTTGTGAACACGTCTTCCAGAGAAAGACCTTGTTTCTTCGCGAACATCTCAAGGTTGAACTTCGCGTAAGGCATGGCCGGCATAAGTTCAATCAGGTCTTTCACACCAACACGACGAGAGTTCATGATCTCAGTCATGCGGGCAAGGAAAGGGAACTGAGCGAAGTGAGCGGTACGTTTTTTAGCAAGGAAAGCGTCTCTCTTATCAGCAGAGATTTTCTTCGCTTCCGTTTCAACTTTCATCCAGGCCGTACGTGCTTCCTTGATATGCTCAGGAATATAGTCTGATTCAGTAAGAAGCTCGCCAGTTGCGAATTCTTTCTGAGAAGCAGTTAAGAAGCCTGATGTCTTATTCATTGAAGCTTCTGAAAGACCAAAAGTTTCAAATTTAAGTTCCGGGTGAACTGTCTCAGTCGTGAAGAGTTTCGCGAACTCGATCGCTTTCTCAGAATTCTGAAGACGCTCTCTCACCATGTTCATGAAGCTTTCAACAAGTTTCATCATGTTGATTGCTGTTTTACCTGTGATCATTTCACGAGGGAACGGAGCTTCGATTGATCCGCGAAGGATCGCAAGAAGTGAGTTGAACTCACGGTTAAGCTCTTTATTTGTTCCAGCTTTTTCAACAAGCATTGTTTTAAGATTCTTGAGGATCTTACGGTCGTGCTTACGGTTCTCATCAGTATAGTTCTGGTAAACGATATCCTGATCCAGGATAAGAAGTTCATCCATCGCATCTCTGAAGCCTTTTGGAAGCTTATTCTTCGCTTCAAGCTTCTGGAGAGTTGTTACAAGAAGAATCTGGTTTGTGTTGATCTTCTCGAAGAAAGCAGCAATCGGAAGAGTTGCTTGTTTTGCTTCAAGGATATCGATCATTTTATAAACCGGCTCAATCGCACGGGGGTTCATGAATGACAGAACTTCACGACACTGAGTTTTCAGAGAAAGAGCAAGACCAAGCATTGTGTAGCTGTCTGCTGTATCGTTTTTCAGGTGATTATAAAGTTCCGTCGCAAGACGTGAAACCTGGATCAACTGTGCAGCAACGAACATTGGTAAGTGAGTCTGAAGAGGTACCGGAGTTTTTGTCTTGATGAACTCAGCAGCAGTTACTGATTCAGAAGAACCAACATCATCGATCACCACGAAAGGAGCGTAACCGCCACCCTTAGACGTGTTAACGATTGATGACATAGGACCTTTTTCTTCCGGAGCGTAACGAACAAGCGCATTGTGAGTCATCTTAGGAAGAGTTTTAGCACCACCGCCGTAGAATACCCAAAGGCGGATATCAGCTGCAAGGTTAGCAAAACGTGTTCCGTTCTTATCTTTCATCGCAACCGGGATACGGGCGATTTTAACAAGCTTCTGGTAAGCGTAGTGATTTGGATTTTTCTTGATCATTTCCATCACTTCTTTCTTCGAAGAATCAGAAAGTGTTTTCATGATGTAGATACCAGAACCACCAGAAAGGTTAGGTGCTTTTACAACCCATTCTTCCATGTTTTTAGCGATAACTGCTACTGACTCTTTCTTAGGTGGAAGAGTTTCAGGAGGAGTGATCTTAGGACCGTTTGTCATGAGGCCAAGCTCTTTGATCTTTCCAGAGAAAAACTTCGGAGCATAAGTTGTAAGTGCAGCAAGAATGATCTTGTTATCAAGGATACGGTTAAGACCGCCCATGTAGATCTTCTTATTAAGAATAGCGTCCAGTAGACCTGGAACCGCGTAGTCTGATTGAAGAGGAATCGGATCGCCGTTCACATCAAGAACCATCGGTGCTTCACCTTCCTGGCCAAGTTTCAATGAGTCACGAAGATAGATCGGCTCATTTGTATCCGGATCACGAAGGATGATTCCTTTATCAACATCAAACAATGCTGAGTCAGCATTGATACGAGAGTAGATAGCTGTAACGATCGGGTTAGAACCGTTGATTGTACGAAGACGGATGAAGCCTTTCTCGTCCTGGAATAACTGGACGGGATCAGCGTAAACAAGACCAGAGTAGGCAGCAAGGTTGTGAATCTCAGGAGCAGCACCGTTCATTCCGCCCGGAGGAAGAATAACCTGGATACCGTCTTTCACACCTGTCCAGTCTTCACCAAGTGATTTGTATGTTTCAGCAAGAACCTGGAAGTGATCGTTAGGCATAAGGCGGCCCATCGATTCAAGAACTTCAGGGTTCTGCTCGTAGTGGCCTTCAAGAACGTTCATGTTGTTAGATGCGCCAGATGGAGCACCAGCATTCAATTCAAGAATTCTGAACGGAAGCTCAGGAAGCTTCGAGATCTTTTTAGATTTAAGAATCTGCTCAAAGTTTTTAGACTGCTCAAGGTAATCCTCGATCAGAACTAAATCGAGACCGACGTTATCGAAGAAAGGATATTTCTTCATGTTCGGGTGGTGAAGTTGCGGGAAATAGTTCGGCGATTCCATGATCGCATCAATGAAGATATTACGGATTTCTACAGGAAGTGATTTTACGAATGGAGAATCTTTAACAGATTTCGAACCATAGATATCCTGGATCACGCAACGAAGTGATACGATAAGTGATTGAGCTGCTTTTTCAATCGTGTTGAAAACTGATTTTTGAAGCGGAACGATAGTTGTCGTACAAGGAACAGTAAAGATCTTGTAGTTACCAGCGGCATCTGATTTCTGGAAAGTTAGATCACGCTTACGAATGAACTTCGTAAGATTCTGTGACTCTTTCAAGTGAACAGATACTTCACGTGATAAAAGACTCTTAACGAGTGCTTTTGAGTGATTGTAAGGGGCGCGTTTTCTTCGTGATGAGAAGATGTAGTTCGCTACATCGACTTTCACCGATCCGATAAACCCCTGATTTGGATTGTACGGCTGAAGCTTTTTACGAGCATTTTTAACTTTAATCACTTGTGACCTCTCAAAAATATTAAAAACTAAACTTTTCCTAATTTGGTGGAAGTGTAACGAGTCCTTTGACGCGATGCAGTAGTTACCGCCTGAGCTTGTAAAAACTACATGATCTGCCTCAAGAGACCGAAAACCTCGAGCGGTTATCTGCAAGTTTTGTGACAGGGAGAGAGGTTAGAGAAATTAAGCGGTTAGGTCAGACATACCGTCAGTTTCGAGGACATTTGTCTAAAGATTGGGCAATTTGGTACAAGAAGCAACTCTCCAAAATCATTGAACTTTTTTGTTTAGAAAAAGTTCATTTGTAGGGCCAAACTTAAGAATGCAATGATTGGTAAGAAGAATGGGTCTTGATTATTCGAACCGAACAATGAAGTGACTGCCCCGCGGCTTCAGACGTTGATAAAGGATACGAGCATGGTGAAATCCGGCGATCTTGTTAGCAATCGATAGGCCAATCCCTGATCCCGGGATCCCAAAAGAAGAACCACGGTGGAATCTGTCTTCCAGAATTTTCGCAAATTCGCCTTCATCCATTCCAGGTCCTTCATCACGGATCCAGACTTCAAGGTTCCCCTCAACATTTTTAATATCAAGCTGGATCGTCGAATCTTCAGGTGAGTACTTAATGGCGTTTTCCACGATATTTTCAAAAAGCGAATCAAGGAGCTGTTTTTCACCTTCCACTTCAAGGGAAGAGAGCTCCTCATCAATATTAAAGCGGATCTGAATTCTCTTTTCTTTAGTCTTAATCAAAAGACGCGAAGAAATCGTGAGTAGGACATCATCCAGACGAATAGGATTAAAGACGAATTTTTCCTGGCCTGCTTCCACACGTGAAACAAGCAGCATGTTTTTCACAAGCTCAATCAGGCGTTCAAGCTCTTCACGAAGACTCTTAAAAAATTTCTGATGATCTTCAAGTGAGCGCGGCTTCGACTCAAGAACATCGAGTTCACCCTTGATGATGGCGAGTGGAGTATTGAGCTGATGGCTGGCATTGGCAACGAAGTGCTCCTGCGCCTTAAAGGATTTCTCGAGTCGTTCGAGAAGACCATTCAGCGTTTTTGCGAGTTCTTCGACTTCATCACCGGTCTTTACCACGGGAACACGGTGAGAGAGGTTTTGGGCCGCAATATTGTTCGCTGTATCTGTCAGTGACTTAATCGGTGAGAGCGCATTTCCGGCGATAAGGAATGAGATGAAACTCGACGTGAGAATAAGGAGGGGAACCATAATCCCCGTCATCAGGAGATGATTTCGTTCCCGCTCTTCAAGAGAGTTGGACGGAGTTGCAACCTGCAGAATCATTTCTGCTCCGGCCTCATTGGTGATTTTTAAATTCACGGCACGGTAAGTGTTATCGTCGTAGCTGAACGTCAGAAATCTGTGAGTGTAATCATGCTTCATGGGAAGGGCAGAGTTGTAGGGAATTTCACCGAAAGGAAAATCCCCGGAATGCATCAATACTTTTCCCTCGAGAGCGCGCACAGAATAGAATGTCTGATTCAGGATGAAGGGAAAGGCCTTTCGATCTTCACTGGGTGGGAGCTTAAAGCCGATCTTGAGACCAGACTCATCAATGTTAATATACTCAGAAAGATCGATCGCGTAGTTAAAGAGGCCGGAATCAAAATCTTCCCGGCCAGAACGAAAATATTGTGTGGTGATGACATAAGCGAATGCAAAGATGCAAAGACCGAAGAGGGTCGAGTAAACAACTGTGAGGCGAAATCGGATTCCTTTAAAAAGCTTACTCAATCTTATTCAGCACGTACCCCTGGCCAACAACCGTTTTCAGGATTTTCTTTGGATAAGGAGAATCGATTTTTTTACGAAGGTGATTGATATAAACGTCGATGACGTTTGAATCAGGATCGAAGTCAGCTCCCCACACTTGGCGGGCGATAGCATTTCTGTCGACCACTTTATCAATGTTTCTCATGAGAAATTCTAAGAGAGAAAATTCTTTTGTCGTAAGCTCAATACGAATGCCGTCTCTCATCACATGACGAGTGATGAGATCCATGATGAGGTCGCCGTTACGAAGTTGCGCCTTATCATCGGTTTTTCTTCTGATGAGGGCACGAACGCGAGCAAGAAGCTCTTCAAACTCAAAAGGCTTGGCGAGGTAATCATCTGCACCTGAATCGAGACCCTGAATTTTATCTTTTGTCGTAGAGAGTGCAGTCAGCATCAGGATAAAACCTGTGTGGCCCTGAATACGAAGTTCTTTCGCAAAATCCATTCCGCTCATCTCAGGCAACATGACGTCGAGGATAATAAGATCAAATTTTTTTGAGCGAAGCATCTGTCTTGCGAGACTTGGCGTATCGGCCGTCTCAACATGGTGGCCAACATCCTGGAGACCTTGTTGGATTAACGCAGCTACTTTTTTCTCATCTTCGACAACTAGAATGTTGATCATAGGACTGACCTTTTGAGAGTAAAACTTAACCTAAAGGTAAGTTCACGCTGCTTCCAAGTCAACTTTGTGATTGTTAATTTTAGTTCATGGAATCAAGATGAAGAAGTGGTAGCGACGGGCGGAGTTGAACCGCCGACCCCAGCGTTATGAATGCTGTGCTCTCACCAACTGAGCTACGTCGCCACAAGAAAAAAGATGTGTCATACTATGACTCTGAATTTTGTTCGTCAATATTATTGAGCGTTTGCACATGAAAAAGTTGAGTCCTGTGGCCTTTAGGGCCTTGTTTTTGAAGCATGTATGGCGATTTATCAAGAATGTGGCCTCTTCCGGCGAACTTGCCGGGCCTCATGCTGTCGCCGTATCAGGCGGTCTAGATTCCATGACTTTGCTCTGGTTTTTGAACACTCTTTATAAAGACGGGAAAATTGGCAAAGTTCGGGCAATGTTTGTGAACCATAACACGCGTGCAGGCCAGAAAGGCGACCGTGATGTGGTGAAACGCTTCTGCGAAGAAGAGTCGATTCCTTTTATTGAGTTGAAAGTGGAAGGCCTCACACCAGTGAAGAGTAATTTTGAGGCCAAAGCGAGAAAAGCACGCCGTGATCTGTGCATGCAGGAATTAAAAAAAGGTGAACGTCTCTGGGTCGGACATCATCTGGATGATTCTTTTGAATGGAATTTCATGCAGAGAAACCGTTCTACCACTCCAAAAAATAGTATCGGTATTCCTGTCAGAAACGGGCCGATCATTCGTCCTTTTCTCTGTGTCACACGGGCACAAATCAAGCGACTCGCGACTTTTGAAGGCATTCCGTACAGAGATGATCCAACGAACAAAGATTTAAAACACGACAGGAATTTTGTCAGACACAAAATTGCTCCTCTTATTAAGAGTCGATATCCGAAGTATTTAAAGTTTTATTCACACTTTGCGAACTTCTCCGCGATGATGCTCAAAATCAGCATCATGAGCAGAGGAGGAACGTCAGAGGTCTTTGCTTATGAAGATGGTGCCGTCCTGAAAGGCAGGCATTATTCAGAAATTCAGATCCAGGAACTCATTCATCATTATTCAAACACTGATCGTGGTGAAATTATCACGCCGATCGAGAGAATGTTGCGCGCCATCGACAATGGAAAGAAAGGTCCGTTTCACTTCAGTGGGGGCATGGAGGCGTATCACTCCCATGGTCTCCTGATGATCTATCGCCAGAAGTTTAAGAACTATGATGAGCAAGTGGCCCTCGTTCTCTCGCAGCTAGGATCAAATTCACTCAGCATGATGGCGAGTTTTACCAAGTCAGAACTTGAGCACGCCTGGCAGAATTTACTCAAGTCACAGGACGCTATGATGAATATGCCAGGACTCGTGCTTGTGCTGGAGAGTGAATCAATCTGCAAAACACTAAACACTTCTATTTTTGATCCTCTGTATCCGAAAGTTTCTGCAATTTGCAAAGAGAAAGGAATCAGATTCATGACGTTCCAAAAGTGTCTTGATGTCTGGATGCAGAAAAAAGAAAAGTTGCCTCAATCACTCAGGCTCTTGCCCCTTTCTAATCTGTCTAATCTCTTTACTTCCCAACAATAGAACTCTTTCTGTATAATTGAAGCCGGCCGGTATCTTGTCGGCCATTTCTAAAAAAGACATAAAGAAGGTTCCCATCATGAGAAAACAACAGAAAACACTTATGCTTTGGATCGTTGTGATTTTGATCATGGCCTTTGTGATGAAGGTTCTTGAGCAGAAAACGGTTTCAGCAAAGAATATCAACTTCAGTAATTTCATTACTGCTGTGGAAAGTGGAAATGTCCGCGAAGTCACATTCCAGGGCGACAACACAATCCAGGGTAAATTCAAAGAAGGTTATGAAAACGGTTCATACTTTGAACTTGCTGGTAACACTGGAGACGAGACTTTCCGTATTCTTAAACAGAACGGAATTATCCCGAACTACAAGCGTGAAGAGAAACAAGGATTCCTTGCTACGTTGTTAATCAACTGGCTTCCGATGATTCTTCTCTTTTTATTTTTCTTCTTCTTCCTTCGTCAGCTTCAGGCCGGCGGTGGTAAGGCGATGAGCTTTGGTAAAGCTCGCGCGAAGATGCTGACTGAAAACGACAAGCGAATCACATTCGTTGATGTTGCTGGTGTTGAAGAAGCAAAAGAAGAACTTGTTGAGATCGTAGATTTCTTAAAAGACCCGAAAAAGTATACAACTCTTGGCGGTAAAATTCCTAAAGGATGTCTTCTTGTAGGACCTCCAGGTACAGGTAAAACTCTTCTTGCACGAGCTGTTGCTGGTGAAGCTGGCGTTCCATTCTTCTCTATCTCAGGTTCTGACTTCGTTGAAATGTTCGTGGGTGTTGGTGCTTCTCGAGTACGTGACCTTTTTGAACAAGGTAAAAAACACGCTCCATGTATCATCTTCATCGATGAGATCGATGCCGTAGGTCGCCACCGTGGCGCAGGTATGGGCGGCGGTCACGACGAGCGTGAGCAAACGCTTAACCAACTTCTCGTAGAGATGGATGGTTTCGAAGGTAACGATGGCGTTATCATCATGGCAGCTACAAACCGTATCGACGTTCTCGATCCAGCTCTTCTTCGTCCAGGTCGT
>JBEIQF010000322.1:0-3850 GCA_040376635.1 Halobacteriovoraceae bacterium | reverse complement strand
TTAATGTAAATAATAAGCTACATGAAAAGCTGAATGTAGAAATTGCTTCTTCAAGAAGCGTTGATAATCATCTCTACGCACTCATTAACTATATTGATCTTGGTTTCACTGGCGGGTTGTCAGGCGATGCCATGCTCGTAGGAAGAATTCACGAGAGCTGCTTGAGCCTTGATTCGATCGAATATCTTTCAAATGGCAAAGACACTCTTTCAATCCTTCCTATCATGAAGAAAGTTTCTGATGACTGCACTGGTGAAAGAAAATACATGGAACTTCCCGTAAAATTCGTTCCACGCGCTTTCAGCAGCGATAAAGTGCTTCTTTTCGTGAGAACTATGGATGGAAAATCAGTCAGCTCACTGATCGATAAGAATCTATAATTAAAGGTCGATCTTCTTCTGTCTCACGAGCCAAAGAACAGTGAAATAGCTTGTCGCCATAGCCGGAACAAATGCATTCACGAGTGGGATGGCAACGAGAGCGAGGAAGATCGCTCCCCCAAATGAATAAGGAATGATGTTTCTAAATGTGTCTTTAAGACATTCAGAGAAATGCATATTTTTACGAGACCACGAGTAATCAACAAACTGAATCGCGAGAAGAGTCGCCACCATGAAGATCCCGATAGGATAAAATAACGGGAACATGTTCAGAACAAACGCCAATGTCGCCATCAGACCCAAAAAAATAAGCTTTTTAAACTCATTCTTAAAAGTCGCCATCATCGAGCTCTTCACCTGCTCAATCGCGTGTTTCTGATCCTCATCCATAATAATTCTCTGAACTAGTTTCTGCTCAATACGCGCAGAAAGAAGCGAATTGAAAGGTGCAGAGATGATTCCCACTAATACAACGAACGTCCAGCTCATGATGAAGAATAAGAAGATGATCAAAACGGCAGTTATGATTTTCGCGAGGATAGTGGCCTGATCTGCGGTGTAAATATATCCACGGAAGAAATCGACAAATATTTCTGAATTTCGATAAATCACAATGACTGAGAAGATATAAATAGCAAAAGCAATGACTGTAGGAAAAAGTGAAAGGACGAAGTTCACTGGATCTGTGAAAATCATTTTCAGGGCCACTGGGAATGATTTGATAACGCCTTTCATAGATATCCTTTAATAATGCTTAAATCTAAATCTATAGATTTCTTTAAAATCTTCAAGCTTTGATTGATTACCGTCGGGAATTTTCAAAACGATCGACTCAAACTCATTCCAGTTCAGTTTCTCAAATGCGAGTGGCGATAAGAGATGCATGTCCCGACAACGTTTGAATTTTTCTTTAGCTTTGTTCATCATGCCCTGGGCACCGATGAGATTTGAATCGCGATAGTGGATGCAAGAGGCGGCCACCTGAATGACCGCCCAGTAGACATTACGTACAGGATCTTGTCGATCCTCCATCCAGACATCTTCAAGAGCTTCGTGGCATTCCCAGTACTTTTGCTCGTTGAAGAGGCGGACACCCTCTTCCATTTTTTTTAAATGGTCGAGGTCAAACACTTAGAATCCGCCGATGATGTTAAGACCAGAATCTACGTAGAGAACCTGACCTGTCACACCACCAGAAAGATGAGAAGCGAGGTAAACAGCTGCACCACCGCAGTCTTCCGGAGTAACGTTCTTCTTCATCGGAGCGATTTCTTCTACCTGAGAAAGAAGTGTTCTGAATCCAGAGATACCAGATGCTGCAAGAGTTTTGATTGGGCCAGCAGAGATACAGTTTACTTTGATTCCACGTGGGCCAAGATCGTAAGCAAGGTAACGAGTCGAAGCTTCAAGAGCTGCTTTCGCTACACCCATTACGTTATAGTTCTTAATTACTTTTTGTGATCCGTAATACGTCATCGAGATAATAGAACCGTTATCGTTCATAAGATCCTGAAGAGCATCTGTTACACCAACAAGTGAGAAAGCAGAGATGTCACATGCCATCGCAAAACCTTTACGGCTTGTGTGCATGAATTCACGAGAAAGATCTTCTTTATCAGCAAATGCTAGTGAGTGAACGATGATGTCGAACTTGCCCCAGTTTTTTTCAACTGCTGCACGCATTGATGGATAGTGAGCATCATTAGTCACATCCATTTCAAACGTAAAGTCTGCGCCGATCTCAGCAGCAAGTGGCTCTACACGCTTTTTGATAGCGTCGTTCATATATGAGAGAGCGATTGAGCAGCCCTGTTCTTTGAATGCTTTTGTGATACCCCAGGCGATTGAGCGGTCGTTAGCAAGACCAAGGATAAGAGCTTTTTTCCCTTCGAGTAATTTCATAGTGTCCTCACTTTTTGTGACACTACACTACCCAATTTGCACCGGGTCAATCCACTTTATTTCAGTGAAATGTGAATGGGACTGACTGTTGAATCTGCTTAGTTGCTGGATTTATAATGTGAATCTCGCCTTTCTCGGTACCAGGCTTCAATTCATTCGTAAGAGGATCAGTATCAACCTTATATTTGGCCGTAAAATGAATCGTTTTTTTAAAGCCTACAAGAGTCCCCTGCTTCACTTCAAAACCATAATAAACGCCGCTGCGATGTTGAAGGATGCGAAGTTTTACTAAAGCGTTCGCCTGATTAAATCCATCGAAGTCCTTTAACTGAAAACGCATAGGGATTTCGTCGAGGTAACTCGCAACGAATTTTCCTTGAAGTTTGCAGTCATCAGAAAATTTATAATCGATGTCGATCGACTTCTTTAAAAGTGCGGCTTGAGTCCAGCTTTGTTTTTCCGGATAACACTCATCCAGGTTCTCAAAAGCGATCGTCTGTAAAAAATCACGCACATTTTCAGCGTAATCAGCTTCCGCTTTTTGTTTCACGCCAGTTGAGCAAGAGAGAAGAAATCCGGATAAAAGGAGAAGTATTAATGTGTAGTTGGACAAAATGTACTCGCTATATCAATAAGTGCTGATGAGTATGGTCCCATACGATGTTTCTTTGGAGATCCACACCCTCCAGTTGAGTATAATAGAAGTTCGTGATCAATTCCATCTTTCTGATAAGAAGCCTTGATCGTTGTTGATGGGCCGTCACACATGTAATTACTTTCAGCATTGATTTTTTCTTCTGAAGCTTTCTCGATGAAATATTGAATTGATTCTTGTGATGTGAAGGGAAATTGAAATTGGAATTGTTTACCTGCATATGTTCTAGTCTGAATAATTTCAGAATTAAAAACTTCGCATTTTTCGCTCCGAGACCACTCAACCGGAGTGAAACCAGTCACTGAAGTTTTGATAATCAATGGTGCCATAACAGCAAGGGCAGTAAGACTCATATAGACTCCCGGTTAATGTTGCTCGAAGTTTAAGAATTCAGAGGAAAATGGTCAAACAAGTGAAGCTGAATGTTTTCAAAAGATTATGTTACTCACCGCCCGATAAAGGCAACTTTTGCTAGCTCACGCTTAAAATGATTCGCAAGGTAAAATGAATCATGATCTTCCGCGTATTCCTTGGATTAATCTTAACAATTTTCTCTTCAACTCTCCTCGCATTCGATGAGCTAAAGTTTGCAACTTCTCTGGGTCTTGAACTCGTATCAGAAGGGCACCCTTATAACTTCATGGGCATCAACACAATGTACGTGAACGATTCGCTGAATCGCCAGATGCTGGTGGTAAGCGATGTTCCGGGTGAACTGAAAGAGATGCGAATTTTTAAGCGCAAAGATTTTCTGATTGTTGAAATCCCAAAAGGTGCAACTTCCTATGTATCTATGGCACTTGTTGGAATCACCGAAGAAGAAGTTAAGCAAAATGTGAAGACGACTTCAGTCTGGGAAAAAATCATTCACGAACTTAATCCTATGAAGAAGGCCTATTCAAATGAATGTGGC
>JBEIQF010000242.1:0-5433 GCA_040376635.1 Halobacteriovoraceae bacterium | reverse complement strand
AATCCTCTTGTCAAAGGTGCACCATACATCCGATTTTATGCCGGGGCAGTTCTCAAGAACGAAGCAGGTATTAACCTGGGCACTCTTTGTATTGCGCATCCTGAGCCGAAAAAGCTCACATCTATTCAACTTGCTTCACTAAAAAATCTTGCTTCCCTTGTGATGACTCAAATTGAGTTAAAAGTTAAGACAGCTGAACTTGCAAGTGAAAAGGCTAAGCTTCGCCATAATCTGGAAGTAATTAATGCACTTCCTGATTTTGTAGGAACTTGCGACTTGAGTGGAAATATTCTTTCTTACAACAGCGCCTTCGAAGAAAATTGCAAACGAGAAGGTGTGACCCATATCTATAGCTACTATCCTGACTGGGTAAGACGATACCAGGATGAAGTCATCATCCCTTGTGCCATTGAACATGGTATCTGGAGAGGTGAATCAGCTATCTTGAAAAAGAATGGAGAAGAATTCCAGATCTTCCAGACTGTGATCTGTCACCGTGATGTTCATGGTTATCCAAAATTCTTCTCTACAGTTATGCAGGATATGAGTCAGATCAAGAACGCTACAAATCGTTTTGAGGCTCTCACTAAACTTGCTCCAGTTGGAATTTTTATGACAACCGCAAAGGGAGTTCCGACTTTCTTTAATGATCATTGGCTTAAAATTGCAGGCATGGCAAATGAAGAAGCATTGGCCGAAAATGGATTTGCATGCTTTAAGTCTTTCCATAAAGATGATCTCGATCGAGTTATTGAGAGCTGGTTCAATGCTACCCAGGAGAAAAGATCTTTTTCTGAGGAATTTAGAATCAGGAATCAAAAAACCGGGAAAGTTCATTATATCCGATCAACGGCCCGTCCTTTGTACAATTCCAGCAACGAAATCACTGGTTACATTGGTGCAAACCAGGACCTGACTGAAGAAAAAGAAATGTCGGCAAAACTTCACTCTTCCATCAGACAGCTGACATCATTCATTAAAACAATTCCTGCTGCTGTGGCAATTTTTGATCATGACATCCGTTATCTTGCCGTCAGCAAAAGATGGATCCAGGATTACCACCTGGACGCTCTTGGATACGATGAAAAAAACATTATAGGAAAATCTCATTATGAAGTTTTTCCAGGTCTATCTAAGGACTGGCAGGATATTCATCAGAATGCCCTTCGCGGTCTTGCGAAGAAAATGAATGATGATAATTTCGAGCGTAATGATGGATCAATTGAATGGCTAAACTGGGAAGTCAAACCTTGGTACAATGAAAACGATGAAATCGGCGGCGTTATGATGCTGACTGAAGTAACGACAGCAAAAAAACTCGCCGACATTGAAATCAGAAGATCTCAGGCGATTGCTGAAAAAGCCTCAGAGGCGAAGTCCGTCTTCCTGGCCAACATGAGCCATGAAATGAGAACTCCTCTAAACTCCATTATCGGTCTCTCAGATCTCATTGCTCACACTCCTCTTCAAGATGATCAGGCAAAACATGTTCAGGTCATTCAGAAGTCAGGAGAGGTCCTGAAAAATCTTATTGATGACATCATTGATCTGACCAAGATTGAATCAGGAAATATAACGCTTCAAAAAATCCCCGTTAATGTTCATGAACTTTCGGAAAAGATCATTCAGATATTTCAATTTGAAGCACGTTCAAAAAATATTGAACTGAAGATGCAGGTTGATAAAAATCTTCCTGTATTTGAAGGTGATCCGGTACGTATCTCCCAAATTCTCATCAAACTTATCGGGAATGCTGTTAAATACACTCCTGGAGGTGAAGTAAGTCTTCATGTGAGGGCGAATGATCCTGGCGATTCCAGAGGTAACATTCTTGTTTCTGTCATTGATAACGGTATCGGGATTGATCAGGCGGATCAGGAAATTATCTTCGAAAAATTCACTCAGCTCGAAACTTCATTATGTAAACAATATGGTGGTACAGGGCTTGGGCTCGCTATTACTAAAAATCTCGTTCACATGATGGATGGTCAAATCTGGCTCTCGAGCGAGCCCGGCAAGGGCAGTGAGTTTTCTTTCACTCTGAATCTGAAAGAGAGCAAAAAAGAAATCAAGATTGATTCTCAGCTTGGCATTGAGGATTTTCAGGGAAAAAAACTGAAAATTCTTGTTGTAGATGATTCTATTGAAAATAGAAGTCTCATCCTCGCCTATCTGAAAAAGTTTCCTTTCTCAGTTGAGACAGCGGAGAATGGTCTCGAAGCATTAAAACTCATGAAGGATTCTGTGTATGACTTTGTCTTTATGGATATTCAAATGCCAATCATGGATGGATTGACGGCCACTAAGAATTACCGTGAATGGGAACAACTGAACAGAGACATTCATGTTCCGATTGTTGCACTGACAGCTTTTGCTCTCCAGGAAGATCATACGAAAAGCCTGAATGCTGGTTGTGATATGCATCTCACAAAACCAGTAAAGAAACTCACGATTCTTGAAGCGATTAAAGAACTCACGAAGTCTGTTTAAGGCAATAGAATTGTACTACCCATCGTTTTTCTCGATTCAAGATCCTCGTGGGCCTTTCTCACATCTTCCAATTTATAAGTCTGAGCAATTGGGATTTTAATAATCTTTTTCTGAACGAGGTCAAAAAGTTCATTCGAGGATGCGATTAGTTTTTCATGAGTATCGATAAAATGCCCCAAGACAGGTCTGGTCACATACAACGAGCCTTTCTGTGCAAGAATTCCAAGACCAACTCCTGTGACTGCTCCAGAGGCATTACCGAAGCTAACCATGAGACCTCTTGGTGAGAGGCAATCAAGAGATATTTCCCAAGTTGATTTCCCTACTCCATCATAGACAACAGGGACCTTTTTCCCATGAGTGATTTCAAGCACTCTTTTAACAACGTCTTCATTCGAATAATTGATTGTCTCAAAGGCACCACTGGCCTTGGCTATTTTAGATTTTTCTTCTGAACTGACTGTTCCGATTAATTTTACTCCGAGATGACTGGCCCACTGACAAGCAATAAGTCCGACTCCACCTGCAGCAGCATGGAACAGGATGGTTTCATCTTTCTTTACCTGGTAGACCTGAAGAAGAAGATACTGAACGGTCAGACCCTTCAACATCATGGCCGCACCTTCTTCAAAGGAAATAGAATCAGGTAATTTCACCGCTCCGGAAGCCGCGACAATAGCATACTCTGCATAGGCGCCAATCTTACTGTGCGGATAGGCCACGCGATCACCAGGCCTGAAATAAGTGACATCTTTTCCCACTCTTTCAACAATACCTGCACCTTCAAAACCCAATCCCGACGGGAGTGGTGTTGAATAAAGACCTGATCTGTAATAGGTATCAATGAAGTTCAGTCCAATAGCTTTTTGTCTGACAATAATCTCATCATTATTCACTTCTGGCACTTCAACATCTTCAATCTGAAGAACTTCCGGACCACCTGTTTTGTAAAATCTGATTGCTTTCATTTTTATATTATACCTCATCTCCATCATGTCTTTGCAATCTCAAATAATTTGGCCGTGCCTTTGAACGTATCTTTTTATTCAAAGCGACCATTGTCGCATTTATCACGGAGGATACTATGAGGAAAAACAATTTGGCAGCAGCAATGGCATTAAGTCTTTTGCTCTCAAGCTGTACGATGTTAAAGAAACAGCCGCAGAATCAGACTGCAAAAACCAACACTCCTGAGAGTACAAGTGTTGAGTCAGAAAACGAGAACAAGGAGGCATTTAACCGAGCAGTCAGCATGACCAACGGATGGCCTGAAAGTTCAGTTACCGCAGCAAAAGAGATGATTCAAAAACATGGTGATCCAACAGAAATAACATCGGATTCTCTGATCTGGAGAAATATTGCCCCATTCAAAAAGATTATTGTCCACAAAGAGGTTTATTCACATCGCTTTCCTTTACTCCACCAGAACGCTTTGGAACATGTCGTGGACTACCGCGCACCAATGACGAAGATCGATGATGTTTGGAGATACAACGGATCGATTGTTCTTAATCAGACCAAAGGCGAAATGTCTTCTTATGCCGAAAATGAAGCTATGAATATTCTAGGTATGAATCTTGCGAATCAGGTTCTATCCGGCAAGATGTCATCTGATGTTGCACGAGTGACATTTGGCAAAGAAACGATGAATTACCTGAATGGAAACAAGACTGCCTATACTCAGGTACTGAATTTTGGATCACAGTTTAACACTCCTGATGAAGGGGTGAGTATCACAAATAAGATTCGATGGATTGGTGATCCTGCCAATCAAAGAAGAACTCCAACAAAAAGTCTGAATACAAAAGAAGCTCAGGAAGAGCGCAAATAAAAAAGAAAGTGGGAAGTCACTTAATGTGGCTTCCCGTTTTACAAGATCAAGCTTTTTGGAAGTTTAATTGAGAAACAAGACCCCTCTGATCTTGGATCAAGTAAGATTTCTCCGCCATGGGCCTCAACGATGTTTTTCGAAATACTTAGTCCTAGTCCTGTCCCTTGCCCATGTTCCTTAGTTGTAAAAAAAGGTTCAAAAACTTTCTCTCGCAAGTCATCCGGAACTCCTCTCCCACTATCTTTTACATTAATAAACAGAGAGTCATCAGATTTACGAAACGAAATCTCAATCCACGGAGACGGTAAACCTTGAAGAGCATCAGCGGCGTTTGAAAGAAGATTGATAAGAACTTGTGAGAACTGGATCTGATAACAATCAAGCTGGTAATCCAGGAAAGGACTTTTCTTATCAAAAATCAGCTTAATATTCTGTTTACTTAACTTCAGGTCAGTCAGAGACAAAACATCGTTAAAGATCTCTTTCAAGAGGCAAGGACCATGACTTTCGTTAGTGGACTTTCTTGAAAGATTTTTCAACGACTTCACAATGCTTGTGACCCGGTTAACGGTCGTATCCATTTTATCGAGCTTCTCAGTTAAAAATCTTTCGGTAAGTTTCTTCTCTTTCATCATTTCACGGATCATATAGGAAAGACTGCTGATGATGGTAATGGGATTATTAATTTCGTGGCCGATTTCACCTGCAAGTGTACCGATTGCAGCAAGTTTTGAGGCATTAATACTCTTCACCCTTTCATTTTCCAGTTTTTCTTCCATCAAAAGCTTATCAGTCACATCGAAAGCGATGGCACATATAAGAAGTTTTTCAGAAGCTTGATGATAAAGAGGAAAACGGATGGTGCGATAATTTCTGCGACCGGAAGGAAAATCAATGAATTCATCAAACTCCATGACCTCAAGTTTTTTCAGGACGAGAGTATCGTGATCCTTGATCACCTCCTGCCCTTTAGATGATGGAGTCCAACCGACCTTCTCCATCTCTTTTAAAATTTGTTCGGCCTTGTGATTCTTAAAATAGAATTCATTCAGGTTATCATAGACAAAAACGCCTCCTGGAATCCAATCAAGGATGTTTTTATAAAATGCTTT
>JBEIQF010000407.1:0-2889 GCA_040376635.1 Halobacteriovoraceae bacterium | reverse complement strand
TGTCTGCGTTTGTGTTACGGGCGATCATACCCATAAGAACTGACTTACCTACACCGGAACCGGCCATAATCGCTAGACGCTGGCCCTTCCCTGCTGTGATAAAACAATTGATCGAGTTGATACCTGTATCAAGGGGCTCACGAATGGGCGGACGATCCAGAGGATTTAGTGGCACTCCGAAAATGGAACGCTTTTCATAAGGGCCTTCAATAGGACCCTTGTTATCCAGGGGATTGCCCTGGAAATCGATGACTCTTCCAAGCATGTTGGGAGAGATATTGATTTCAGTAACGATATCTTTTAAGTGAATTTTAGTTTCTGAGTTAATGCCGGAGATTTCGTTATATGGCATCACCATACAATTCTGGCCGCTGATCGCTACAACTTCACCAAGCGAGCGTTCACCGTTTTCACAGATAAACTCTACGTTAGAGCCTAGAACAGCTCTTGGAACAGAGGCTTCATAGACCATTCCGCGAGAACCGGTGATTTTTCCGATCTTCTCATAAGGAATACGATTTTCGATGTGGCGAATGATTTTATTGAGGTTCAAATCACTCATGACCAACTACCTGTTCGAAGATTTTGTCGATGTTCTGGAAAACACCTTCAAGAGATCCGTCGATCAGGCCGTTCTCACTTTCAAGGATGATTCCCGGATGATTGATTTCGGGAACGATTTCAACACGAACATTCTGAAGCTGACCAAGACGAGCTTCAACTGCCGCAATCACTTCCGGCATCTGAGAGAAATTCGCTCTTCCAACTTTTACAATTAGATTTTTTCTTGCGTTAAGTTCGAGAATAAGTTTTTCAAGAAGACCTTCAAGGTAAACTTTCTCGTTAACTTCTTTAAGGATGATCCACTTAGTGAATCGTTTTACGAACTCGTACACTTCTGAACGGTTCTTTTCCATGATCTTGTCTGACTGACCCTGGACTTGTGCAATCACTTGTCCGAAGTCTTCCACTTTCTGACCAAGAGCTTCGTGGAATTCTGCCATGGCAGCTTCTCTTCCCTCTTCACGACCGCGCTCAAGACCTTCTTTATAAGCGTCTTCATAAGCAGCTTCCAGGCGGCGTTTTACTTCCTCTTGGATTTTGATTTCAACGTCAGATTGTTCCTGACGGGCAAGACCACGTGAATCGCGGACAATATCATCAATTTTAAAATTGTTTTTAGCAGCGTGCTTTCTTTCTTTACGGATGTCTTCTTCAGAAACTTTTTCTGACGTTATTGATTCGCCAGTAAGGTTCTTGAACTCGAAATTCTGAAATCCTGAGCCCGAGACAACATGAGATGACTTAAGGTCATTGAACTGGAAAGGCTTAATCTCTGAATTACGAAACTTATCCATTTATCAATTCCCTTAGACGAACGCGTCGCCTTCACCACCACGAGAAATAATCGCTTTGCCTTTAGCTTCAAGGTCTTTAAGCTGCTGAACAATT
Organism: Halobacteriovoraceae bacterium; assembly: GCA_040376635.1. GTDB lineage: Bacteria > Bdellovibrionota > Bacteriovoracia > Bacteriovoracales > Bacteriovoracaceae > Peredibacter. The sequence continues at coordinate 1,437 of JBEIQF010000407.1, read as the reverse complement.
TCTTGCTGAGCTTTCTCGACGTCTGAAACTTTTGTTGGACCTGTTGCTTCGAGATCTTCTCGGAGAAGAGTCGCTGCACGGTTCGACATATTCTTGAAGAGTTTTGTCTTAACATCATCAGGCGCAGTTTTAAGCGCAATAACGAGTTTCTGGTTGTCCACGATCTTGAGAAGTTCCTGGATACCACGATCGTCGACGTAGATAACGTCTTCGAATACGAACATGAGTTTACGAATTTCTTCAGCAAGCTCAGGATCTTTCTCTTCAACTCTCGCCATGATGTTCTTCTCAGAGTTTTTATCCATGAGATTGAGCATATCTGCGATAGGCTCGATACCACCAAGTTGCTGAGTATCGATAGAGCCAAGAGTAGAAAGTTCTGTTTTAAGAACGTCATCAAGTTGTGCAATAAGTTCTGGTGAAACGAAGTCGAGGTTCGCCACACGAAGAACAACTTCAGCCTGAAGGCCTTCAGGAAGTTTGCGAAGTACATCCACTTTCTTCTCTACCGGCAAGTGAGCACAGATAAGAGCAATCGTTTGTGGATGTTCATTGATGAGGAAGTTAGCAAGAGTTCTTGTATCAACAAGTTCAAGCGACTCAAGAGTGTTGGAGTTACCAACATCAACGATCTGACCAAGAAGTTGTTTAGCACGGTCTTCACCAAGAGTACCAAGGATGAAGTCACGGCCTTTGTTTTCAGAGAATAGAAGTTCAGAATCTTCATTGATGGCAGAATAGAATTCTTCGAGAACTTTTTTAACCATCCAGATAGGAGATTTTGATAGAGCAGACATGGTGTTAATCATGCGCTTAACATCATTATCTTTCATATGTTTAAAGATAAGTTTGGTCGTAGTAGGACCTAAAGCAGAAAGAAGGATCGCTGCCTTCTCTTGCCCTGACAGAAGTGCATATTGCACATCAGGTTCTAAACTTGCATTATCTTCAGCCACTTCCTACTCCTACTTAAGCAATCTCTTTATGTGTATCAGCTGCGTGGATCATTTCGTGAACCACTTGTGCTGCTTTACCAGGATTCTGTTCTACAAGAGAGATAATCTTTTCTCTCAACATGTTACCTTCAATCTTCTCAGGGTTGAGCTTGTCTTCAATTGAAGGAAGTACATCTTCAAGTCCTGGCAGGCGCTGGTTAGCCTGGATCTTCTCAAGTTCTTCGATCGTCTTAGGAAGGAAGTCTTCAATCGATTCAACCGAGTTCTCTGTGAGCCACTGGATGAAAGGACGAACTACCATGAAGAAGAATAATGAAATTATAGCACCGATCATGAGGTACTTAGTGATATTTTTCATAAGCTCGCGGTTCTCACGCGCTCTCATGATTGCTTCCATCTCAGACAGGTCTTCTTTTGCGAATTCCATGTTTTTGATGACAAGCTTGTCACCGCGAGTCTGGTTAATACCAAGGGCAGAACC